>NZ_JBJGZS010000005.1:0-230958 GCF_054050635.1 Geodermatophilus sp. SYSU D00079
CGGCTCCTGGCCCCGTCCCGGGTCCCACCCCGAGCTCGCGAGGGGTGGGGAGGACGGGGTCACCCTCGGCTCCTGGCCCCGTCCCGGGTCCCACCCCGAGCTCGCGAGGGGTGGGGAGGACGGGGTCACCCTCGGCTCCTGGCCCCGTCCCGGGTCCCACCCCGAGCTCGCGAGGGGTGGGGAGGACGGGGTCCTTCTAGGCTGATCGCCGTGGCCTCCGAACCGTTCCCCGTGCGCTGCCACGTCGTGACCGGCAAGGGCGGGACCGGCAAGACGACGGTGGCCGCCGCCCTCGCCCTCGCCCTGGCCGCCGACGGCCGGCACGTGCTGCTCGTCGAGACCGAGGGCCGGCAGGGCATCGCGCAGCTGTTCGACACCCCTCCGCTGCCCTACGAGGAGCGCCGGGTGGCGGTGACCCGCGGTGGCGGCGAGGTGAAGGCGCTGGCCATCGACGTCGAGGAGGCGCTGCTCGAGTACCTCGAGATGTTCTACAACCTCAAGCGGGCCGGCCGGGCACTGCGCAAGATGGGCGCCATCGACTTCGCCACCACGATCGCCCCGGGCCTGCGCGACGTGCTGCTCACCGGCAAGATCAAGGAGGCGGTGACCCGCCGCCGCGACGGCCGCCGGGTCTACGACGCCGTGGTGGTCGACGCCCCGCCGACGGGCCGGATCACCCGGTTCCTCGGCGTCACCGCCGAGGTCGCCGGTCTGGCGCGATCCGGGCCCATCAAGACCCAGAGCGACGGCGTGATGGCGGTGCTCAAGTCGCCGCAGACCGCGGTGCACCTGGTGACCCTGCTGGAGGACATGCCCGTGCAGGAGACCGCCGACGCCATCGCAGAGCTGACCGAGGCCGGCCTCCCCGTCGGCTCGGTGATCGTCAACATGGCCACGGAGCCGCTGCTGCCGGAGGGGCATCTGGAGCGTGCGGCCACGGCCGGGTTGACCGGCGCGGACCTCGCCCCCGCCCTCACCGCCGCGCACGTGCACGACGGCAGCGCGCTGGCCGACGCGCTGGCGGCCGAGGCGGTCGAGCACGCGCGGCGCTGGGCGGCGCAGGACGATCTGCGTGACGAGGTGGAGGCCCTGGGCCGGCCCACCGTGGAGCTGCCCCTGCTGCCCGGTCCCATCGACGTCGGGGCGCTGTTCGAGCTGGCCGGCCGGCTGGAGGAGCACCTGCGGGCCGAGGTGGCGGCGTGAGCGAGGCCGCCGGGACGACGACCGGCGAGCGGCACCGCCACCCGCGCCCCACCGCACCGCCGCCGCCCGAGGCGCTCCCCCTCGACCTGGCCGAGCTGATCGCCGACCCGGCCACCCGGATCGTGGTCTGCTGCGGCGCCGGCGGCGTGGGCAAGACGACGACGTCGGCCGCGCTGGCCCTGGCCGCGGCCGAGTCCGGTCGCAGCGTCGTCGTCCTCACCATCGACCCGGCCCGCCGGCTGGCGCAGTCCCTGGGGCTGGTGGAGCTGGACAACGAGCCGCGGCGGGTCGACGTCCCGGGGGCCAAGGGCGAGCTGCACGCGATGATGCTGGACATGAAGCGCACGTTCGACGACGTCGTGTGCGCGCACTCCACGCCGGAGCGGGCCGAGCAGATCCTGGCCAACCCCTTCTACCAGGCGCTGTCGTCCTCCTTCGCCGGCACGCAGGAGTACATGGCGATGGAGAAGCTGGGCCAGCTGCGGGCCAGCGAGCAGTGGGACCTCATCGTCGTCGACACCCCGCCGTCGCGGTCGGCGCTGGACTTCCTCGACGCCCCGAACCGGATGAGCCGGTTCCTCGACGGCACGATGATCCGGCTGCTGACCGCGCCCGCCCGCGCCGGCGGCCGGGCCGGCATGCGGCTGGTGGGCGCCGGCTTCCTGGTGTTCAGCCGGATCATCAGCAAGGTCCTCGGCGGGCAGCTGCTGCGCGACATCTCCGCCTTCGTCTCCGCGCTGGACACCATGTTCGGTGGGTTCCGCGAGCGCGCCACCGCCACCTACGAGCTGCTGCGCCGGCCGGGCACCTGGTTCGTCGTCGTCGCGACGCCGGAGCCCGACGCCCTGCGCGAGGCCTCCTACTTCGTCGACCGGCTGTCCTCCGAGCAGATGCCCCTGGCCGGGCTGGTGCTCAACCGCACCCACCCGCCGGCCACCACCGGGCTGACCGCCACCCGCGCCGACGCGGCCGCCGAGGAGGTGCTGGAGGCCGGCGGGGAGGGCGCCGAGCTGGCCGCCGGGGCGCTGCGCGTGCACGCCGACCGCATGAGCGCCGCGGCCCGCGAGCAGCGGCTGGCCGACCGGTTCACCAGCGCCCACCCGCAGGTCGCCGTCCGCACCGTACCGGCCGCCGCCGGCGACGTGCACGACCTCGACGGGCTGCGGGTCATGGCCGACGCGCTGACCGGTCCGGACGCCGACACGCCGACCGGCGTCCCCCGTAGCAGAGTGCTGCCCGCGCGCCGTCGCTGACGGCGACGTCAGGAGCACGTCGGCACGTACATTTGCTCGCGATGTCTCCCGCCGCCCCCGCCCGCGCCCGGGTCCTCGCGAAGCTCGCCGCGACGATCGTCCTCGCCGGAGCACTGCTCGCCGGCATGCTGCTGCCCTTCGTCGGCGGTGGCGGTGTGGTGGCGCGGAACTCCGCGTCGCTGCTCGACGCCCTCCCGGTCGAGCTCACCGACGCCGCCCCGGCCGGCAACACCCGGGTGCTCGCCGCCGACGGGTCGCTGATCACGACCTTCTACACCAACAACCGGACGCCGGTGGAGCCCGACCAGATCGCCGACGTGATGAAGCAGGCGCTGGTCGACATCGAGGACTCCCGCTTCCAGCAGCACAACGGCCTGGACGTGCAGGGCACGCTGCGGGCGCTGGTGACCAACGTGGCCGCCGGGTCGGTGCGGGAGGGCGGCTCGACGCTGACCCAGCAGCTGGTCAAGCAGACCCTCGCCGAGACCGCCGCGACCCCCGAGGAGCGCCAGGCGGCCACCGAGGAGAGCCTGGGCCGCAAGCTCAAGGAGGCCCGGCTGGCCCTCGCCCTGGAGGAGAAGTACTCCAAGGACGAGATCCTCACCCGCTACCTGAACATCGCCTACTTCGGGCAGGGCGCCTACGGCATCCAGGCCGCGGCGCAGAAGTACTTCAGCGTGGACGCCGCCGACCTGACCCTGCCGCAGGCGGCGATGCTCGCCGGACTGGTGCAGAGCCCGGCCAACGACGACCCGATCGCCAACCCGGAGAACGCGCAGGTCCGCCGCAACCAGGTGCTCCAGCGCATGTTCGACCTCGGGCACATCAGCCAGCAGGAGCTCGACGAGATCTCCGCCTCGCCGGTCGACGTCCAGGAGGGCGTGTCGCCGCCCAACGGGTGCGTCAACGCCGCGCTCGGCGGCTTCTTCTGCGACTACCTGTACGGCTACCTGACCGGGGTCCTCGGCCTCGGGGACACCGAGATCCGCAACGGCGGCTGGACGATCCAGACGACGCTGCGCCCGGACATGCAGGCCGCCGGCGACCAGGCCGTGCTCAACACCCTCGCCATGGGCGACGAGCTGGTCGGCACCTACACCGCGGTGGAGCCCGGCACCGGCCACGTGCTGGCCATGTCGGTCAACCGCCGGTACGGGTGCGGGGAGGCCGACTGCGAGTCGGTGAACTTCAACGTCGTCCCGAGCAAGGGCGCGGGGTCGACGTTCAAGGTGTTCACCGCCGCCGCCGCGCTGGAGGAGGGCTACTCCAAGCACTACACGATCACCACCGGCGACCGGTACACCTCGCGCGTCTACAAGGACGGACGCCGGCCCTACTCGGTGCCCAACGCCGGCCGCTACCCGGCGACGCTGGACATGACCCGGGCGCTGTACATGTCCTCCAACACCTACTTCCTCGCCCTGGAGGACGCGCTCGGCAGCGTCGAGGGCCCGGTGCGGATGGCCGAGCGGATGGGCATGCACTTCGACGCGCCCAACCAGTTCCCGGCCGAGACGATCATCGCCGAGAACCGCGGCTCGTTCACCTTCGGCGCCGACGCCGTGAGCCCGCTGGACCTCGCCAGCGCCTACAGCACCCTCGCGGCCAGCGGCACCCGCTGCGACCCGACGCCGGTCACCGCGATCCTCGACCGCCACGGGCAGCCGCTGACCCGCGACGGCGAGCCGGTGGTGCAGGACGACAACTGCACCGAGGGCGCGGTCCCCACCGGCGTCGCCAACACCCTGAACCAGATGCTGCGCGGCGACGTCGAGCCCGGGCACCCCGGCCAGACCGCCGAGCGGGCCTACATCCCGGGGCACCAGATCGCCGGCAAGACCGGGACGATCAACAACAACGCCTCGGTGACGTTCGTCGGATACACCCCCGAGTACGCCGCCAGCGTGATGGTGTTCAACTCGGTGGCCGACCGCAGCGTCGGCGGCTTCGGTGGCGGCAAGGGCGCGACGATCTGGCACGACGCGATGCAGCCGATCCTGAGCGGCCGGCCGGCGGCGGAGTTCCCGCCGGAGGACGCCGTCGTCGCCAACGGCAACACCCGCGAGGTGCCCGCCTGCTCGTCGGAGGACGAGTGCCGCGGTGCGTTGCAGGCCGCGGGCCTGGACGCCACCACCGTCGCCGTGGACAGCGACCAGCCGGCCGGCACGCTGCTGGGCACCGATCCCGGCGCCGGGAGCCGGATCACGCCCGAGCAGGTCGTCTCCATCCTGGTGAGCAACGGCTCCGGGCCCGTCGCCCCGGCACCGGACGCCGGGGGCGCCGCGCCGCCCGCACCGGACGGGGCGGCCCCGCCGGCCGGCGGGGCTCCGCCCGGCAACTGACCGCCCCATGACGTCCCCGGCGACCGCTCCCGGCCCGGGGACGTCGCACGTCCGGGGCCGGCCGCGGTGCGCGGCGGCCCCAGCGGGTCGGCCGGGCCGTTCAGCCCAGCTGGCGGCGGACCTCGGCGGCCACCCGGCCACCCTCCGCCCGCCCGGCCACCTGGCCCTGCACGGCGCCCATCACCCGGCCCATGTCCTTCATCCCGGTTGCCCCGGTGCGGGTGATGACGTCGGCGACGAGGGCGGCGAGGTCGGCGTCCTCCAGCTGGGCGGGCAGGTAGGCGCCGACGATGTCGCCCTCGGCCCGCTCCCGCTCGGCCTGCTCGGTGCGGCCGGCCGCGGCGAAGGCCTCCGCGGCCTCCCGCCGCTTCTTCGCCTCCCGGCGCAGCACGGCCTGGACCTCGTCGTCGGTGAGCTCGCGGGCCTCCTTGCCCGCCACCTCCTCCGCGGTCACGGCGGTCAGCACCATGCGCAGGGTCGCGGTGCGCAGCTCGTCGCGGGACTTCATCGCGGTGGTCAGGTCGGCGCGCAGCTGTTCCTTGAGGTCGGGCACGACCTCAGCCTGGCACGGCGGTCGCCGCGGCCGCGCCCGTACCCTGGACTCCCGTGCGCGCGACCACCGTCGTCCCCTCCGCCGTCCTCGCGTCGGCGACCGCGGGGATCGCCTACGCCTCCCTGTACGAGCGCAACCGCTGGACGCTGCGCCGCTTCGACGTCCCGGTGCTCGCGCCGGGGTCCGAGCCGCTGCGGGTGCTGCACCTGTCCGACCTGCACATGACCGCCGGGCAGCGGTCCAAGCAGGCCTGGGTGGCCTCGCTGGCCGACCTGGAGCCGGACCTCGTGGTCGACACCGGGGACAACCTGGCCGGGCACGACGCCGTCCCCGGCACGCTGCGCGCGCTGGAGCCGCTGCTGGAGCTGCCCGGCGCCTTCGTCCTGGGCAGCAACGACTACTACGCGCCGAGGCCGAAGAACCCGCTCAAGTACTTCAAGCGGCACCACAAGCGGGTGCACGGCGACCCGCTGCCGTGGCGGGACCTGCGCGAGGGCATGACCCGGCGCGGCTGGCTGGACCTCACCAACGCCACCGGCGAGCTCGTCGTGCGGGGACGCCGGATCGTGTTCGGTGGCGTGGACGACTCGCACATCCGGCGGGACCGCTACGACCGGATCGCCGGGCCCGCCGACACCGGCGCCGACCTGCGGCTCGGGCTGGCCCACTCCCCCGAGCCGCGCGTGCTGGACCGGTTCGCCACCGACGGCTACGACCTGCTGCTGTGCGGCCACACGCACGGCGGGCAGCTGCGCATCCCCTTCTACGGCGCGCTGGTCACCAACTGCGGCATCGACCGCGACCGGGTGCGCTGGCTGCACCGGTGGGCCGAGCCGGCGCCGGACCACCCCGCCGGGACCTGGCTGCACGTCTCCGCGGGGCTGGGCACGAGCCCCTACGCACCCGCCCGGTTCGCCTGTCCGCCGGAGGCGACGCTCCTCACGCTGACCGCCCGTCAGAGCTGAGGACGGCGTCGGTTAGACTTCTCGGGTACCTCGGGGTGTGGCGCAGCTTGGTAGCGCGCGTCGTTCGGGACGACGAGGTCGCAGGTTCAAATCCTGTCACCCCGACCAGTGCTCAGGGGCCGCCGCGAGGCGGCCTCTGAGTCGTTCCCGGGGCCGGTTCCCCGGCGCCGGGGGTTCGGCAGCCCACCCCCGGGGCACCGGGGGTGGCGATGACCGAGTGGCTGCTCCTCCTCGCCGCGGTGGCGCTGACCGCGCTGACCGGCTTCTTCGTGGCCGCCGAGTTCTCCCTCACCACGGTCGACCGTGGCAGGGCGGAGGAGGCGGCGGCCGGTGGCGACCGCCGGGCGCGCGGGGTGGTGACGGCGCTGCGCTCGCTGTCCACCCAGCTGTCGGCCGCCCAGCTCGGGATCACCCTGACCACGCTGGTCGTCGGCTACCTCGCCGAGCCGGCACTGGGCCACCTGCTGCGCGGCCCGCTGGAGACCGTCGGCCTGCCCGCCGGTGCGGTCACCGGCGTCTCCTACGGCGTGGCCCTCGCCCTGGCCACCGTGCTGCAGATGCTGCTCGGTGAGCTCGGGCCCAAGAACCTCGCGATCGCCAACCCGCTGGCCGTGGCCGCCTTCGTCGCCCCGGGCATGCGCGCGTTCACCCGTGTCTCGGGCGTGGTGGTCACGGGCCTGCAGGGCCTGGCCAACGCCATCGTGCGCCGGCTCGGCATCGAGCCCCGCGAGGAGCTGGACTCCGCCCGCGGGGCCGACGAGCTGGCCGCCGTGGCCCGCCGCTCCGCCGAGGAGGGCGACCTGTCCCCCGTGGCGGCCCGCCTGCTGCAGCGGTCGCTGGGGCTGCGGCAGAAGCTGGCCACCGACGTCATGACCCCGCGCACCCGCCTGTGGAGCCTGCCGGCCCGCGCCACCGCGGCGGACGTGATCGCCGCGTCGGTGGAGTCGGGCAACTCCCGCTTCCCGGTGTACGGCAGCGACCTGGACGAGGTCGTCGGCGTCGTGCACGTCAAGCACGCCGTCGCGGTCCCCGAGGCGGAGCGGAGCACCCGCACCGCCGGTGAGCTCGCCTCCCCGGTGCTCGCCGTCCCCTCGTCGCTGCAGCTGGAGCGGCTGCTGGACCTCCTGCGCGAGCAGGGCCTGCAGATCGCCCTGGTCGTCGACGAGTGGGGCGCCACCCACGGCGTGGTCACCCTGGAGGACATCGTGGAGGAGCTGGTCGGCGAGATCTCCGACGAGACCGACCGGCCGCTGCGCACCCTCCGCCGGGCCGACGACGAGACCTGGCTGCTGTCCGGGCTGCTGCGGCCCGACGAGGTGCGCGACCGCACGGGGGTGCCGGTGCCGGAGGGCCGCTACGAGACGCTGGCCGGGTTCCTCGCCGAGCGGCTGCAACGACTGCCCGAGGTGGGCGACACCGTGGCGCTGGAGGGCGCCCGGCTCACCGTGGAGACCCTGGACGGACGGCGGGTGGCGCGGGTGCGCGCCGAGCGGGTCGAGGCGCCCGTCGAGGGGATCGCGGCATGAGCGACGTCGTCAGCCTGCTGGTCCTCGTCGCGCTGCTGCTGGGCAACGCGTTCTTCGTCGCCGCGGAGTTCGCGCTGGTCTCCGCCCGCGTCGACCAGATCGAGCCGCGCGCCGCGGCCGGCTCGCCCCGGGCGCGCAAGACCCTCGCCGCGATGCGCAACGTCTCCCGGATGATGGCCGGCGCCCAGCTGGGCATCACCCTGTGCTCGCTGGGGCTCGGTGCCGTCGGCGAGCCGGCGGTGGCCCACCTCATCGAGCGGCCCATGGCGGCCCTCGGCGTCCCCGAGGGTCTGCTGCACCCGATCGCGCTGGTGATCGCCCTGTCGATCGTCACCGTGCTGCACATGGTGCTCGGCGAGATGGTGCCCAAGAACATCACCATCGCCGGCCCCGACCGCGCCGCGCTCGTGCTGGGCCCGCCGCTGGCCACCCTCGTCCGGCTCCTCGCGCCGTTCATCTGGTTCTTCAACACCGTGGCCAACGGGTTCGTCCGGCTCTTCGGCGTCCAGCCGACCGACGAGGTGACCGCCAGCTTCGACGAGGCCGAGATCCGCTCGATGATCACCCAGTCGCGCAAGGAGGGCCGTCTGGGCGACGAGGTCGGCGAGCTCGCCGCCGGCGCGCTGACCTTCGAGCAGCACGACGTCGAGTCGGTGCTGCTGCCCCTGGACCGCGTGGTCACCGTGCCGCGGTCGACGACGCCGCGGCAGCTGGAGGCGGTCGTCGCCGAGCACGGCTTCAGCCGCTACCCGGTGCGCGGCGAGGACGGCGCCCTGCGCGGCTTCGTGCACGTGAAGGACGTGCTGGGGGTCGACGGCGACCACCGCGACCGGCCGATCGACGAGGAGCACATCACCCCGCTCGTGCCGCTGGTGGCGCACTCGGGGCTGCCGGACGTGCTCTCCGAGATGCGCACCCAGGGCGCGCACCTCGGCCACGTCGTCCGGGACGGCGCCACCGTCGGCGTGGTCGCCCTGGAGGACGTCCTCGAGCAGCTGATCGGCGACGTCCGGGACGCGGCGGTGGACCACCCGGGTGTCGGCGCGGGAGCCGGTGCCGGGGGAAGATGACGCGGTGAGTGCCCAGCCCGCCGAGTCCGGCGTGATCACCCCCGCGACGCCGACGCCCTACGCGGCGGCCCTCCCGCCGGAGGTCACCGCCCGGTGGCAGGCCCGCTTCCGCGCCCCGCGGGTCAGCCTCCCCGACTGGGCCCGCGACGCGCCGCACCGCTGCCTGTACTCCTCCGACGTGAGCGGCGTGGTCGAGCAGTACGCCTGGGACCGCACCACCGACGCCCACCGGCAGGCCACCGACCGGGCCAACGGCACGCTCATCGGCACGATCAGCCCCGACGGCGAGACCATCTGGTGGTTCGCCGACACCGACGGCGACGAGTTCGGCGTCTGGATGGTGCAGCCCTTCGCCGGTGGCGACGACCGGGTCGCCGTCCCCGAGGTGGGGCCGGCCTACCCGGCGGGGCTGGAGATCGGCACCCGGCTGGTCGCGGTCGGCCGCTCCACCGACGACGGCTCGGAGCTGTGGCTGGCCCCCGCCGGCGGGTCGCCGCGGGTGGTCTACCGGCACGAGGACCCCGCCTCGGTCGACGCGCTCACCCACGACGAGGACCTGCTGGTCGTCTCGCACTCCGAGCACGGCGACCCGCGCTACCCGGCGCTGCGGGTGCTGCGCACCGCCGACACCACGCTCGAGGCCCCCGCGGTCGTCGCGGAGAAGTGGGACGGCGAGGGCCGCGGTCTGCACGCCCTGGAGTTCGCCCCGCTCCCCGGCGACCGGCGGCTGCTGGTCGGCCACGAGCGGCGCGGGCGGGAGGAGCTGCTGATCTGGGACGTCGGCACCGACACCGAGACCGAGATCGTGCTCGACCTGCCCGGCGACGTGACCGCCGGCTGGTACCCCGACGGCTCGGCGCTCCTGGTGGGCCACGACCACGCCGCCCGCAGCGAGCTGTACCGCTACGACCTGGCCACCGGGTCGCTGGAACGCCTGGACACCCCGCGCGGCGTCGTCCGCGGCGCCACGGCCCGCCCCGACGGCACCGTGGAGCTGGCGTGGTCCAACGCCGAGCTGCCGCCGGTGATCCGGCGGGCCGACGGGCCGGTCGTCCTCGCCGCGCCCGGGGAGGAGCCACCGGCGGCCTACCCCGTGGAGGACCGCTGGGTGCCCGGGCCGGGCGGCGACATCCACGCGCTGGTGGTCCGGCCGGCCGGCGAGCCGCCCCACGCCACGGCGTTCCTCGTGCACGGCGGCCCGGAGGCCGCCGACGACGACTCCTACCGTGCCCGCCGCGCCGCCTACGTCGACGCCGGCTACGCGGTCGTGCACGTGAACTACCGCGGCTCCACCGGCTACGGCAGCACCTGGCGGGACGCGCTCACCGGCCGCCCGGGCCTCACCGAGCTCGAGGACGTCGCCGCGGTCTACGACGCCCTGGTCGCCGAGGGGGTCGTGGACCCCGCGCGGGCCCTGCTGTCCGGCGGGTCGTGGGGCGGCTTCCTCACCCTGCTCGGGCTGGGCACGCAGCCGGAGCGCTGGGCCGCCGGGATCGCCGAGGTGCCGGTCGCGGACTACCTGGCCGCCTACGAGGACGAGATGGAGGGGCTGCGGGCCTACGACCGGGCGCTGTTCGGCGGGTCACCGGAGGAGGTGCGCGACGTCTACGTCCGCTCCTCGCCGATCACCTACGTCGACGCCGTCCGCGCTCCGGTGCTCGTGGTGGCCGGCGCCAACGACCCGCGCTGCCCCATCCGGCAGATCGACAACTACCTGACCCGCCTCGAGGAGCTGGGCAAGCCGCACGAGGTGTACCGGTTCGACGCCGGCCACGGCTCGCTGGTCATCGAGGAGACCATCCGCCAGGTCGAGGTCGCGCTCAGCTTCGCCCTGCGCAACGTGCGGCCGTAGGCGCCCGCCGGCCGATCACCGCGGTCACGCCGACGGGAGGACGGAGTCCTCCCCGAGGTGGGACGGGAGCCGGCTCAGCGCAGGCGGGGGACGGCACGTGGCCGCGGTGTGACCCGGAGGGTCACCGTGATGCAGCGATGAGCTCGGCGATCTGGACGGTGTTGAGGGCGGCGCCCTTGCGCAGGTTGTCGTTGCTCACGAACAGCGCGAGGCCCCGGCCGTCGTCCACACCCGGGTCCTGCCGGATGCGGCCGACGTAGCTGGGGTCCTGCCCGGCCGCCTGCTGCGGGTTGGGGACGGCGGTCAGCTCCACGCCCGGCGCGCCGGTCAGCAGCTCGGTGGCCCGCTCGACCGACAGCGGCCGGGCGAACTCGACGTTGAGCGACAGCGAGTGCCCGGTGAAGACCGGCACCCGCACGCATGTGCCCGACACCCGCAGGTCCGGGATCTCGAGGATCTTGCGGCTCTCGTTGCGGAGCTTCTGCTCCTCGTCGGTCTCGAACGTGCCGTCGTCGACCAGCGAGCCGGCCATCGGGAGCACGTTGAACGCGATCGGCCGCACGTACTTGACCGGCTCGGGGAAGGTCACCGCCGCGCCGTCGTGGGTCAGCTCGGCGGCCTTGTCGACGACCGCCTTGACCTGGGTGTCGAGCTCCTCGACGCCGGCCAGCCCGCTGCCGGAGACCGCCTGGTAGGTGCTGGCCACGATGCGCACCAGCTGGGCCTCGGCGTGCAGCGGCTTGAGGACCGGCATCGCGGCCATCGTGGTGCAGTTCGGGTTGGCGATGATCCCCTTGCGCATCTCGCCGAGGGCGTGCGGGTTCACCTCGGCGACGATCAGCGGGACGTCGGGGTCGCGCCGCCACGCCGAGCTGTTGTCGATCACCGTCACGCCGGCCTCGGTGAACCGCGGCGCCTGCACGCGGGAGGTCGTGGCCCCGGCGGAGAACAGTGCGACGTCCAGCCCGGTGGGGTCGGCGGTGGCGGCGTCCTCGACGGTGATCTCGCCGTCGCCCCACGGCAGGGTGCTGCCGGCGGAGCGGGCGGAGGCGAAGAAGCGCAGCTCGCTGATCGGGAACTGCCGCTCGGCGAGGATCTGGCGCATGACGCCGCCGACCTGGCCGGTGGCGCCGACGACGCCGACCCGCAGGCCGTCGCCCGTGCCGAGTCCGCTGGACAGCGTGCTCATCGTCCCGTCCCTCCGTAGACGACGGCCTCGGCCTCGTCGGTGCCGAGGTCGAAGGCGTCGTGCACCGCGCGGACGGCGAGGTCCACGTCGGTGTCGCGGCACACCACGGAGATGCGGATCTCCGAGGTGCTGATCAGCTCCAGGTTGACCCCGGCGTCGGCGAGCGCGCCGAAGAACCGCGCCGACACCCCGGGGTGCGAGCGCATGCCCGCGCCGACCAGGGACACCTTGCCGATGTGCTGGTCGAAGCGGATGTCGGTGTAGCCGACGGTGTGCTTGACCTTCTCCAGCGCCGCCAGCGCGGCGGGGCCGTCGCTCTTGGGGAGCGTGAAGGAGATGTCGGCGAGCTTGCTGGCCTCGGCCGACACGTTCTGCACGATCATGTCGATGTTGACCTCGGCGTCGGCGAGCACGCGGAACAGC
Source organism: Geodermatophilus sp. SYSU D00079 (assembly GCF_054050635.1). Taxonomy (NCBI): domain Bacteria; kingdom Bacillati; phylum Actinomycetota; class Actinomycetes; order Geodermatophilales; family Geodermatophilaceae; genus Geodermatophilus; species Geodermatophilus sp. SYSU D00079. The sequence goes on from NZ_JBJGZS010000005.1 coordinate 12,377, forward strand.
TGCGCGGCCTCGCCGGGCCGGTCAGGGACCCCGTAGACGGTGACCTTGCCCTCGGAGCGGTCGTGCGCGACGCCGGTGATGATGGCCTGTTCCACCGTGAGGTCCTCCATCGAGCCGGTCACGATCGTGCCGGGGAGCTGGGAGTAGGAGCTGCGGACGTGCACCGGGATGCCGTAGCGGCGGGCGTACTCGACGCAGCGGAGCATGAGCACCTTGGCGCCGGAGGCGGCCAGCTCGAGCATCTCCTCGTACGTCACGGTGTCCAGCCGCTTGGCGTTGGGGACGATCCGCGGGTCGGCGGTGAAGACACCGTCGACGTCGGTGTAGATCTCGCAGACGTCGGCCTGCAGCGCGGCGGCGACGGCCACCGCGGTGGTGTCGGACCCGCCGCGGCCGAGCGTCGTGACGTCCTTGGTGTCCTGGCTGACGCCCTGGAACCCGGCGACGATGACGATCGCGCCCTCGTCGAGGGCGTCGCGCAGCCGGCCCGGCGTGACGTCGATGATCCGCGCCTTGCCGTGGCTGGAGGTGGTCAGCACCCCCGCCTGCGAGCCGGTGAACGACCGCGCCTCGTACCCGTGGGTGTTGATGGCGATGGCCAGCAGGGCCATGGAGATGCGCTCACCGGCGGTGAGCAGCATGTCGAGCTCGCGACCGGCCGGGTCGTCGGTGATCTGCGCCGCGAGGTCGAGGAGCTCGTCGGTCGTGTCGCCCATCGCGGAGACCACGACGACGACGTCGTCGCCCGCCTTCTTGGCCGCCACGATGCGCTCGGCGACGCGCTTGATGTGCGCGGCGGAGGCGACGGATGATCCGCCGTACTTCTGGACGACGAGGGCCACGGGTCCACAGGCTACCGACGTCCGTGTCCGGTGTGGTTGCGTGCCCCGGGACGGCGGGATGTGATCACCGCGTGGACGATCCCGAGCAGTGGCTGCTCACGGCCGAGGAGCGGGGCAACCCGGCCACGACCCTGCCCGCGTACACCGAGGGCAACCTCGCCGTGCCGCTCGTGCACGGGGCGGCCTACTTCGACCGGCTCGTCGAGTGCGTGGAGGCCCTCGACGAGGGTGACCACCTGTTCTTCACCGACTGGCGCGGCGACCCGGACGAGCAGCTGCGCCCGGGCGGCCCGACCGTCGCGCAGCTGTTCACCGAGGCCGTGCGCCGGGGGGTGACGGTGCGCGGGCTGGTGTGGCGCTCGCACATGGACCGGCTGTCGTTCAGCAAGGAGGAGAACCGCGCCCTCGACGCCGAGGTCGAGCACGGGGGCGGTGAGGTGATCCTCGACCAGCGGGTGCGCCGCTTCGGCAGCCACCACCAGAAGTTCGTCGTCCTCCGCCACGACCAGGACCCGACCCGCGACGTCGCCTTCATCGGCGGCATCGACCTCTGCCACGGCCGCCGGGACGACGCCACGCACGCCGGCGACCCGCAGCCGCTGCCGATGGCCGCCGCCTACGGTCCCCGGCCACCGTGGCACGACGTGCAGCTGATGCTGCGCGGGCCGGCCGTCGCGGTCCTGGACACGGTGTTCCGGGAGCGCTGGGACGACCCGACCAGCCCCGACGCCGACCACCCGATCGCCTGGGTGCGCGACAAGCTCCACCACGCCCGGCTCAAGGGGGACCCCCTCCCGCCGCAGCTGCCCCCGCCGCCACCGTGCGGGCCGGCGATAGTGCAGAACCTCCGCACGTACCCGGCCATCCGGCCGCCCTACGCCTTCGCGCCGGCCGGCGAGCGGTCGGTGGCCCGCGGCTACTCCAAGGCGATCAAGCGGGCCCGGCGGCTGGTCTACCTGGAGGACCAGTACATGTGGTCCGCGGAGGTGGCCCGGCTGTTCGCCCAGGCACTGGCCGACAACCCGCGGCTGCACCTGGTGGTGGTGGTGCCGCGGGTGCCCGACCAGGACGGCGCGGTCGCCCAGCGGTCGCAGTACGTGGGCCGCTGGCAGGCCCTGGAGATGTGCCGCCGGGCCGGCCGCCACCGGGTGCACGTCTTCGACGTGGAGAACCACGACGGGACGCCGGTCTACGTGCACGCGAAGGTCTGCGTGGTGGACGACGTGTGGGCCAGCGTGGGCAGCGACAACTTCAACCGGCGGTCGTGGACCCACGACAGCGAGCTGTCCTCCGCCGTCCTCGACACCACCCGCGACCCCCGGGAGCCGCGGGACCCGGCCGGCACCGGCGACGGCGCCCGCGTGTTCGCCCGGGACCTGCGGCTGGAGCTGGCCCGGGAGCACCTGGACCGCGCCCCCGACGGCAGCGCGGACGCCGACCTGCTCGACCCCGAGGACTTCGTGGCGGCGCTGGAGTCCTCGGCGGCGGCGCTGGACGCCTGGCACGCCGGTGGCCGGCGGGGCCCGCGCCCGCCCGGCCGGCTGCGTCCGCACCGGACCGACCGGCTGTCGCTGCCGACCCGGCTGTGGGCCACGCCGGTCTACCGCCTCGTCGACGACCCCGACGGCCGTCCCCTGCGGATGCGCCTGACCAAGCGCTTCTGACCCGTCTCCCGGCCCTCGCCGACCGACTCCGGCCGGCCCGGCCGTCGGACCCCGCGCCGCCGGCCGACCGCGGCTCGGGAGCCGACCACTTCCTCCCCGGGAGCTCGTGCTCTGCCCAGGACCGCGGGCAGAGCACGAGTGGCGACCCCGTAGTCGACCCCTCCCGGGGCTCGTGCTCTGCCCAGCAGCGTGGGCAGAGCACGATGGGCGACCCCGTAGTGCACCTCTCCCGGTGCTCGCGCTCTGCCCAGGCCTGTGGGCAGAGCACGAGCTTCCACAGACGGAGGTGTCCGCTCCCCCGCGAGGCGCGGCGCGGCGAGGCTCGCGTCCATGAGCGGGACCGACCTCGGCGGCCTGCTGCGCCGCATCCGCCGTCTGGCCGACCTCTCGCAACGTGAGCTGGCGGCCCGGATCGGCGTCTCGAAGTCCGCGGTGGCCGCAGCCGAGAGCGGCCGCTCCGGCCTCGACGCCCGCGTCCTGGCGCGCGCGGCCGAGGCCACGGGGCTGCGCCTGGTGCTCCTCGACGCGCAGGGGCGGGAGGTGCCGGGCATGGACCCCGACGCCGTCCGGGACACGGCCGGTCGGTTCTACCCGGCGCACCTCGACACGCGGTACGGCGACGAGGGCTGGTGGCACGACGAGCACCGCTACGGCCGCGACCGGGTCTGGTACACGTTCGACCGCACCTGGGACCGGCGCGACGTCCGCCGTGGGCGCAGCGGCACGCCCGACGACCACCAGCTCCCGCGGGCCGGCGACGCGCCGTGGGTGCGCGCGGCGGCGCGGCGGCAGGCGCAGTGGGAGGAGCGGGCGGCCGAGCGGCAGCGGAGGTTCCTCGCCGGTGGGCTGAGCAGCATCGACGTGGGCTTCGACTGCACCTGCCCGCCGGAGTGCGACGAGGTCGACGACGGCCACGGCACGCCGGTGCACGCTCCGGACTGTCCGTGTGGCTGCGACCTGGCCTGACCCGCTGCTACCGTGGGGGCGTGCGCGGCTGCCTCCTGCTTACCCGCCGCGGCGAGGCCCTCTCCTAGGTCGGCCCCCTCGCCGCGGAGTCCGCGCGTCCCCGGCGCCTGCTGACCGCCCCACCGGAGCTGAGTCCAGCCCGCGCCAGAGGAGCGAACCCCGTGAGCAGGAGCATGAGCGACAACCACCCGCACGTCCGGCACCCCCAGCAGCCCTCGGGCATGCCGATCCACCGCTACGCGCCGTTCACCCCGGTCGTGCTGCCCGACCGCACGTGGCCCGACACGGTCACCACCGTGGCGCCCCGCTGGTGCGCCGTCGACCTGCGGGACGGCAACCAGGCGCTGATCGACCCCATGACGCCCGACCGCAAGCGGCGGATGTTCGAGCTGCTGGTCCGCATGGGCTACAAGGAGATCGAGGTCGGCTTCCCGGCGGCCAGCCAGACCGACTTCGACTTCGTCCGCCAGCTCATCGAGGACGACCTGGTACCCGACGACGTCACCATCCAGGTGCTGACCCAGGCCCGCGACGAGCTGATCGAGCGGACCTACGAGTCGCTGCGCGGCGCCAAGCAGGCGATCGTCCACCTGTACAACTCGACCTCCACCCTGCAGCGGCGGGTGGTGTTCGGCTCCGACCGCGCCGGCATCGTCGACATCGCCGTCCACGGCGCGCAGGTGGTCCGCAAGCTGGCCGAGCAGATGACCGGCACCGAGATCTTCTTCGAGTACTCGCCGGAGTCGTTCACCGGCACCGAGCTGGACTTCGCCGTCGAGGTCTGCAACGCCGTCACCGACGTCTGGGAGCCCACCCCCGACCGGCCGACGATCATCAACCTGCCGGCGACGGTGGAGATGGCCGAGCCGACCGTCTACGCCGACCAGATCGAGTGGATGCACCGCAACCTGGGCCGCCGCGACGCCGTCGTGCTCAGCCTGCACCCGCACAACGACCGCGGCACCGCCGTCGCCGCCGCCGAGCTGGGCTACCGCGCCGGCGCCGACCGCATCGAGGGCTGCCTGTTCGGCAACGGCGAGCGCACCGGCAACGTCGACCTGGTCACCCTGGGCCTGAACATGTTCAGCCAGGGCATCGACCCGCAGATCGACTTCTCCGACATCGACGAGATCCGCCGCACCGTCGAGTACTGCAACCAGCTGGGCGTCCACGAGCGACACCCCTACGGCGGCGACCTGGTCTACACGGCCTTCTCCGGCTCGCACCAGGACGCGATCAACAAGGGCTTCAAGGCGCTGGAGGCCGACGCGCGCGCGGCGGAGAAGCCGGTCGAGGACATGCCCTGGGCGGTGCCGTACCTGCCGATCGACCCCAAGGACGTCGGCCGCAGCTACGAGGCCGTGATCCGGGTGAACAGCCAGTCCGGCAAGGGCGGCGTCGCCTACATCATGAAGACCGAGAACCACCTCGACCTGCCCCGCCGGCTGCAGATCGAGTTCAGCGCGGTCATCCAGCGGCACACCGACGACGAGGGCGGCGAGGTGACCGCCCAGCAGATGTGGACCGCCTTCTCCAGCGAGTACCTGCCCGACCCCGACGCGCCGTGGGGCCGCTTCGCCCTGGCCGGCCACCGGCACACCGCACACGGTGAGCAGCTGGACGACATGGTCGTCGAGCTGGTCGACAACGGCGTCCCGGTGACCGTCGAGGGCCGCGGCAACGGCCCGATCGCCGCGTTCGTCGACGCGCTGCGGTCGGTCGACGTCGACGTCCGGGTGCTCGACTACGCCGAGCACGCCATGTCCGCCGGCGGCGACGCCCGCGCCGCCGCGTACGTCGAGTGCGCCGTGGGCGACCGGGTGCTGTGGGGCGTGGGCATCGACCCGAACATCGTCAGCGCGTCGCTGCGTGCGGTGGTCTCGGCGGTGAACCGGGCCCAGCGGTAGCAGGAGGGTCCGGGTGGGGGCGTCGGAGAACGCCGCGCCCGGACGACGGAGGGGTGTGAGCAGCAGCCCGAGGTCGCGCGCGGGGACACCACCGCCCGGTCCCGGGCTGCTGTCGCTCTACGACCGCGCGCTGCCGGAGGTCTACGGCTACCTGCTGGCCCGGTGCGGGCAACGGGCCCTGGCCGAGGACCTCACCGCGGAGACCTTCCTCGCCGCCGTCCGTGCGGAGGCCGCAGGCGGTGGGCCCACCACCGTGCCGTGGCTGATCGGCACCGCCCGGCACAAGCTGGTCGACCACTGGCGGCGGCAGGAGCGCGAGCAGCGCAGCCTGCACCTGCTCTCCGGGGAGGAACGGGCCGAGGACCCCTGGGACGCCCGGCTCGACGCGCTGCGGGCCCAGCAGGTGCTCGAGCAGCTCAGCCTCCAGCACCGGGCCGCGCTCACCCTCCGCTACGTCGACGACCTGCCCGTGCCGCGGGTCGCCGCCCTCCTCGGCCGGACCGTGCACGCCACCGAGGCGCTGCTGGTCCGCGCCCGCACCGCCTTCCGCCGCGCCTACGAGTCCACGGGAGGGCCCGGTGACCGACCCCGAGCGGCCCTTCCGCGCCCTGCACCGGCCGTGGACCCCGGTCGACCCCGATCCGCGCTTCGCCGCCGAGCTGCGCGACCGGCTGCGCCGCGCCCTGCTCGCGCAGCGGCCGGCCGACGTCCCGTCCCGAACCGCCGACCCAGCAGGAGGTGCCCCGATGGCCCAGCTGACCCCCTACCTCGTCGTGCGCGACGCCCGAGCGGCGATGTCGTGGTACGCCGACGCGCTCGGCGCCCGCGTGGTGGGCGACCCCCACGTCTCCGACGACGACCGCATCGGCCACGCCGAGCTCGACGTCGGCGGCGCTCCGGTCTACCTGGCCGACGAGCACCCGGAGCTCGGCCTCACCGGGCCCGACACCGGCCGCGTCAGCGTGTCGCTGCACCTGGCGGTGCCCGACGTGGACGGCGCCGTCGCCCGCGCGGCCGCCGCCGGCGCGACCGTCGAGCGGGAGCCGGCCGACGCCCCGTACGGGCGCACCGGTGTCGTCGTCGACCCCTTCGGCCACCGCTGGATGCTGCAGACCCCCGCCGGGGCACCGGCCGCCTCGCGGCCCCCGGTGCGCTCCGGCGACACCGTGTACCTGACCCTGCGCGTGCCCGACGGCGCCCGTGCCCGCGACTTCTACGAGGCCGTCCTCGGCTGGTCGATGAGCCCGGGACGGGTCGAGGACGGCTGGGAGGACCAGGCGGTCACCCCCATGGTCGGCATCGGCGGCGGCGCCACGCACGACGTCGGCGCGGTGCCGATGTACGCCGTCGACGACATCGAGGTCGCCGTCGCCGCGGTGCGCACCGCCGGTGGGCAGGCCGGGGAGGTCGAGCGCCAGTCCTACGGGCTGTCCGCGTACTGCCGCGACGACCAGGGCCTGCCGTTCTGGCTGGGCCAGATGGGCTGACTCACCCGCCGGGGACCGACCGCGGCGGGTCCTCCGGCGGGGCGTCGCCGGGCTCGTCCCCGCGGTACACGCGGTCCTGGTGCCGCCCGTCGGCGAGCTCGTCGACCAGCAGCAGGTCGCGGCGCACGTGCCGGCGGCGGTAGGCCACGCGGCTGATCATGTGCGCGCTGACCGGGGCGGTGAGCAGCTGGAACGCGGCGACCAGCAGCAGCATCCAGGTGGCCGACCAGCCGTTGAGCCGGATCGCGCCGCCGACCATGACCAGCAGCACGCCGAGCACCTGCGGCTTGGTGCCGGCGTGCATCCGGGTCAGGACGTCGGGGAAGCGCACCAGCCCCAGCCCGGCGGTGAGGCAGAGGAAGGCACCGGCCAGCAGGCAGGCGACCGCGACGACGTCGGCGAAGCCGCTCACGCGCGCCCCTCCCTCTCCTCGGCGGCGATCGGCAGGCCCAGGTCGCGGCCGTCGTCGGTGCGGGCGCGCACCAGCATCCCGCCCACGTAGCGGGCCACCGACACCGACCCGACGAACGCCAGGAGCGAGACGACCACCAGCACCGGCACCACCGTGGGGTTGCGCGCGAGCGCGGCGTACACCGCCAGGCCGGCGGAGATGATCACCAGCAGGGTGTCGGTGGCGACCACGCGGTCCAGCAGGGACGGGCCGAGGACCAGGCGGACCAGGGCCAGCAAGGCACCGCCGCCGATGAGCGCGTACAGCACGTACGCCACGACGGTCACCGGCCGGACTCCAGCGACGCGAGGTCCTCCGCGGAACCGAACGCCCGGACCAGCCGGGTCTCGGTGCGCAGGACGTCCTCCTTCTCGCGGGCCACGGCCTCGTGGTCGCGCGCGTACAGCAGGTGCACGGTGATCCGCCGTTCCTCCCGGTCCAGGTCGAGCACCAGCGAGCCGGGGACCAGTGACGTCGCCTCGGCGACCATCGTCAGCAGCAGGTCGGAGTCGACGCGCAGCTGCACCCGCACGATCGCCGACCGGTGCACGCCGCCGGGCCGCAGGGCCAGCCAGGCGACCTGTGCACCCGAGACGACGAGGTCGACGGCGAAGTGGCCGAGGAACACCAGCAGGGGCAGCGGCCGCACCCGGACGCCACCGACGACGTGCGGCAGCGGCAGCAGCACGAGGACGGCCAGTGCCACCACCAGCCCGCTGACCACGTTGGCCCAGGACCACGTGCCCCACAGCAGGATCCAGACCAGCACCAGCCACGCGACGAGCGGGATCTGGTGGCGCAGCCGCATCGCGGCCGGTTCGACGCTCATGGGGTCCGCTCCGGGCCGAGGACCGTGGAGATGTACGGGGTGCGGTCCAGGAGGTCCTCGGCGGCGCGGTCGGCGATGCCGTACAGCGGGCCGGCCAGCCCGGTGAGCGCGACGGTGACCGCGGCCAGCGCGGCGGTCGCCGCCACCATCGTCGCCGGCAGCGGGCGCAGGGCTCGGACGCTGGCGGCCGGCGGGGGGAGGTCCGGCTCGGCGGCGGTCGCCACCCGCGTGTGCCGGCGCCACGCGACCTGGAAGGGGGTGCGGTCCGGGTCGCCGTCGGGGACCGGGCCACCGTCCGGGGTGCTGCCCCCGCCGGAACCGGCGTCGGCCGCGGCGGCGGCCGCGGTGTCGTCGGCCGGCGCCTGTGTCGGGGGCCGCCAGAAGGCGCGGGTCCACACGCGGGCTATCGCCAGGAGGGTCAGCAGGCTGGTGACCACCCCGCCGGTGACCAGCACCATCGCCAGCGAGCTGCCCTGGGCGACGCCGGCCTGCAGCAGGCCCAGCTTGCCGATGAAGCCCGACAGCGGGGGGATGCCGGCCAGGTTCATCGCCGGCACGAAGAACAGCACCGCCAGCAGCGGCGACCGCCGGGCCAGCCCGCCCAGCTTGTTCACCGACGTCGTCCCGCCCTGCCGTTCGACCAGGCCCGCGACGAGGAACAGCGTGGTCTGGATGGCGATGTGGTGGGCGACGTAGAAGACCGCGCCGGCCAGCCCGGCCGCCGTCCCCAGGGCGATGCCGAACACCATGTACCCGATGTGGCTGACCAGCGTGAACGACAGCATCCGCCGCAGGTCGGTCTGCGCCACCGCACCGAGGATGCCGATGACCATGGTGGCCAGCGCTGCCCACATCAGCAGGTCGTCGAGGGCGCCGCCGGGGAACAGCAGGGTCTGGGTGCGGATGATCGCGTAGACGCCGACCTTGGTGAGCAGGCCTGCGAACACCGCGGTGACCGGCGCCGGTGCGGTCGGGTAGCTGTCGGGCAGCCAGGCCGACAGCGGGAACACCGCGGCCTTGATGCCGAAGGCGATGAGCAGCATCGACTGCAGCAGCAGCTGGGTGCCCTCGGGCAGCTCGGCCAGCCGCACCGCGAGGTCGGCCATGTTCACCGTGCCGGTCGCGGCGTAGACCAGGCCGATCCCGGCGAGGAAGACCAGCGAGCTGGTCAGGCTGACGATCACGTAGGTGATGCCGCCCCGGATGCGCGGGGCCGTGCCCCCGAGGGTCAGCAGCACGTACGAGGCCATGAGCAGGATCTCGAAGCCGACGTAGAGGTTGAACAGGTCACCGGCGAGGAAGGCGTTGCTCACGCCGGCCACCAGCACGAGGAACGTCGGGTGGAAGATCGACAGCGGGGTGTCCTCCTGCCGGTCGGCCGCGCCCTGGCCGACGGCGAAGACGAGGACGCCGAGGGCCACGGTGGAGGCGACCACCAGCATCAGCGCCGACAGCCGGTCGACGACCAGCACGATGCCCAGCGGGACGGGCCAGCCCCCGACGGAGACGGAGGTGGCGCCGTCGGCGTCCGCGATGAGCAGCAGGGTCACCGAGACCGCCAGCACCGCGGTCAGGACGGCGGTGCTGAGGACGCGCTGCGTCCGGGGGTTCCCCGAGGCCAGCAGCGCGCAGGCCGCACCGAGCAGGGGCAGCAGGACCGGCAGCGGCGCGAGGACGCCGGTCACCGGGCTCCCGTCCCGGCGGGCAGGTCGACGTCGTCGGCGAGCAGGTCGTCGTCGGGGGTGTGCAGGCTGTCGGCGTGCCCGGCCGCGCGGTCCTCCGGGTCCAGCTCGTCGGGGTCGAGCTCGTCGGCGTCGGTGCCCGAGCGGGCGGCGACGCGGCGGTCCTCCTCGTCGGTGCCGACGACCTCCTGGTGCACCAGCCTCCAGGAGCGGTGGATCATCGCCAGCACGAACGCGGAGACGCCGAAGGTGATGACGATCGCGGTCAGGATCAGTGCCTGCGGCAGGGGGTCGTTCATCTCCCCCGGCTCGGAGTAGCCCAGGATCGGCGCCAGCCCGGCCGCACCGCCGGCCGACAGCAGCAGCAGGTTGGTGGCGTTGCCCAGCAGCAGGAAACCCAGCAGCACGCGGGTGAGGCTGCGGTCCAGCAGCAGGTACACGCCCGCGGCGTAGAGGCCGCCGATGATCACCGGCAGCACGATCGTCGGGGTCATCGGACCACCACCTCTCCGGGGGTCAGTTCGATCGGGTCCTCCTCGTCCTCCTGCCGGTCCAGCTCGGCACCGAGGCTGCGCAGGACGTCCAGGGCCAGCCCGACGACGATGAGGTAGACGCCGATGTCGAAGAACAGCGAGGTCACGAGCTTGATGTGGCCGAGCACCGGCAGATCGGTCTCGAGGATCGCCGTCTGCAGCACCTCGGCACCCAGCAGCAGGCCGCCCACGCCGGTGCCGCCGGCGAACAGCAGCCCGGCGCCCAGCAGCAGGCCCGGGGCGACCGGCGCGGCCTCGCCCAGCTCGTAGCGGCCACCGGCGAGGTAGCGCAGCACGAGCGCCAGCCCCGCGACCAGGCCCCCGGCGAACCCGCCGCCGGGCTCGTTGTGCCCGGAGAAGAGCAGGTAGAGCGAGAAGACCATGATCGTGTGGAACAGGATCCGGGTGATCACCTCGAGCACCACGGAGCGGCGGGCCGGGTCGAGGATCGCGGTGGCGGCCAGCCAGCTGTCGCGGGGGGCCCGGCCACTGCGCCGGCGCCGGGCGGTGAGCGCCGAGTCGCTGATGCGCTCGACCCCGCCGGTGCGCCCGCGCAGGAAGACCAGGCTGGCCACCCCGGTCGCGGCGACGACGAGCAGGGAGATCTCGCCGAGGGTGTCCCAGGCGCGGATGTCGACCAGGGTGACGTTGACGATGTTCTTGCCCCCGCCGAAGTCGAAGGCCTCTTCGGGGTAGTCCGCCGACACCGGCGTCGCGGTGCGCGCGGACAGCGCCACGGCGCCCACGGCGGCCATGAACGCCCCGACGGCGACCGCGATCACCCCGCGGACGGCGCGCTCCCGGGGCCGGTGCCGCTCGGTGATGTCCTTGGGCAGCTTGCGCAGCACGAGGACGAAGACGACGAGGGTGAGGGTCTCGACGAGGAACTGGGTGAGCGCGAGGTCCGGCGCCCCCTGCAGCACGAACAGGACGGCGGCCCCGTACCCGGTGGCGCCGACGACGAGGACCGCCGAGAGCCGCTGCCGGATGCGCAGGGCCAGCAGCGCCGCGGTGATGACGACGACGCCGACCATCGCCTGCACGGGGGTGTCCCAGGCCCGCCACTCCCCCGGCCACGGCGCCCGGGTCAGCAGGATCGTGCCCGGCAGCGCCACGACGACGACCAGGATCGTGCCGAGGTAGGCCGGCAGGGAGCCGCGCTGGGTGGTGCCGGTGACCAGCACGGAGAGCCGGTCGATGCCCTGGACGACGTTCCAGTACCCCTCGTCGGCCGACGCCCCGACCGCGATCCGCCGCTGCAGCCGGTTCAGCGGCGCGCGGACGGCGAACAGCGCGGCGCCGCCGAGCAGGGTGATCGCGGTCAGGGCGAGGGCGGGCTGCCAGCCGTGCCACAGCGCCAGCTCCTCGTACTCGGGGGCGAGGAGCGGCAGCTCCTCGGCGTAGCCCCCGACCACCGGCTCCAGCAGCGGGCTGCCCGGCCCGGCGACCAGCCCGGCCAGGGCCAGCACGACGGGCGCGGCGAGGAACAGCGGCCCCGGCGGGTGCCCGGGCACGGTGTCGTCGACGCCGGGCTTGCGGGCGAAGGCGCCCCACAGGAAGCGGAAGGTGTAGGCGGCGGTGAGCACCGAGCCGACGACCAGCCCGGTCAGCTCGAACGCGGCCGCGGTGCGCGACGGCAGGCCGCCCTCCCAGAGCGCGGTGAACGCCGCCTCCTTGCCGACGAAGCCGAGCAGTGGTGGCACGCCGGCCATGGAGGCACCGGCGAGCACGCCGGCGGCGGTGAGCACCGGGAGCCGCCGGCCCAGCCCGGACAGCTTGCGCAGGTCGCGGGTGCCGGTGGCGTGGTCGATGACGCCGACGGTGAGGAACAGCGCCGACTTGAACAGGGCGTGCGCGACGGTCATCGCCAGCCCCGCCGCGGCCAGCTCCCGGCTGCCGGCGCCCACCAGCACCATGAGGAAGCCCAGCTGGCTGACGGTGCCGAAGGCCAGCAGCAGCTTGAGGTCGTTCTGCCGCAGCGACCGGTAGCCGCCGACCAGCATCGTGGCCAGCCCGAGCCCGAGCACGACCGGCCGCCACCCGGGGACCTCGGCGAACCCCGGGGCCAGCCGCGCGACCAGGTAGATGCCGGCCTTCACCATCGCCGCGGCGTGCAGGTAGGCGCTGACCGGCGTCGGTGCCTCCATCGCGGCGGGCAGCCAGAAGTGGAACGGGACCATCGCCGACTTGGTCACCGCCCCGGCCAGCACCAGCGCCGTCCCGGCGACCATGCCGCTGCCGCTGCCGGGGTCGGCGACGACCTCCGACAGCAGGAACGAGCCGCTGGCCTGCCCGATCATGATCAGCCCGACCAGCATGGCCAGCCCGCCGGCGGTGGTGAGGACGAGCGCCTGCGACGCCGCCCGTCGCGCGGCCAGCCGCCGGCCGGAGCCGCCGATCAGCAGGAAGGAGAAGACGGTGGTCAGCTCCCAGAAGACGTACAGGAGCAGCAGGTCGTCGGCGAGGACGAGGCCGAGCATCGAGCCCGCGAACGCGGTCAGCGACCCGGCGAACCGGCCGCTGCCCTCGTCGTCGGGCTCGAAGTAGCGGGCGCAGTACACGAGCACCAGCGCACCGACCCCCGTGACCAGCGCGGCGAAGGTCAGCGCGAGGGCGTCCAGGCGCAGGGCGACGTCGAGGTCGAGGGTGGGGATCCACGGCACGGTCTCGCGGACGTCGCCCCCGCCGATGACGGTGCCCAGCTGGGCGAGGGTCCAGACGAACCCGGCTGCGGGTACCAGGGCCAGGACCAGGAACGCCTGCCGCCCCCACCACCGGACGACCACGGGCGCGAGCACGCCGGCGAGCAGGTGGAGGAGCAGCAGAGCTAGCACGGGTCTCCCGGGAGTCGGAGGGGCGGCTCGGGGACCACAGACGTCGGTCGTCGACGGCCGGCGGTGCCCAGGAGTCTACCCGGAGGGCGTTCCGCCCCGGCCCCGCTGCAGGGACCCGGCGCGAGCGTGCGAGCGCCGGGGGGCAGCGGGGTCCTCCCCTTACCGTCCGGGCGTGACCAGGCCGCTCTCGTAGGCGAAGGCGACCGCCTGGACCCGGTCGCGCAGTCCCAGCTTCAGCAGTACCCGGCTCACGTGGGTCTTGACCGTCGCCTCGCCCAGGAACAGCCGCGCGGCGATCTCGGCGTTGGTCAGCCCGGCCGCGACCAGCGCGAGGACGTCGGTCTCCCGGTCGGTCAGCCGGTCGAGCGCGGCGGCGCGGTCCGGGTCGGGGGCGGGCGCCGCGGCGAACCGCTCGATGACCCGCAGGGTCACCGCCGGGTCGAGCAGCCCGTGCCCGGCGGCGACGGTGCGCACCGCGGCGACGAGGTCCTCCGGCGGCGCGACCTTGAGCAGGAAGCCGCTGACCCCGGCCCGGAGGGCGGCGGCCACGTACTCGTCCTCGTCGAACGTGGTCAGCACGATGATCCGGGTCGGCAGGTCGGCGGCGGCCAGCCGGCGGGCGGCCTCGAGGCCGTCCATGCCCGGCATGCGGACGTCGAGCAGGACGACGTCCGGCCGGGTCCCGGTCACCACGCGGACGCCGGCCGCGCCGTCCGCCGCCTCGCCGACCACCTCGATGTCGGGCTCGGCGGCGAGCACCATGCGCAGTCCGGTGCGGACCATGGCCTGGTCGTCGACGAGCACCACGCGGATCGTCACGTTCCCACCTCCGCCGGGGTGGCCGGCACCGCGACGGGGAAGGTGGCCCGCACCCGGTAGCCGCCACCGCGCACCGGCCCGACCTCCAGGCGCCCGCCGGCGACCGCGACCCGCTCGCGCATGTGCAGCTGCCCGTGCCCGCCGGTGCCGGTGGGGGGTTCGGCGCCCACCACCCGGGGCCGGCCGTCGTCGGTGACCGTGACCGTGACCGCGCCCGGCGCGTAGCCGACCGACACCCGGGTCGCCGCGGCGCCGGCGTGCCGGACCACGTTGGACAGCGCCTCCTGCACCACGCGGACGGCGGAGACGTCGACCAGCTGCGGCAGCTCGACCGGCTCCCCGGTGACGGTGAGCTCGACCGGCATGCCGGCGGTGCGGAGCTCGTCGAGGACGGCGTCGAGGCGGGAGAGCGACGGCTGCGGTGCGGGCGCGCCGTCGGACCGCTCGCGGAGGATGCCGACCACCCGGCGCATCTCGTCGACGGAGTCCCGGCCCAGGCGTTCCAGGCCGAGCAGCACCTCCTGGGCCTCGGGGTGGTCGGGCAGCAGCCGGCGCAGCCCGCCCATCTGCAGCACCATCACGCTGACGGAGTGGGCGACGGAGTCGTGCACCTCGCGGGCGATGCGGGCCCTCTCCGCGGTGGTGGCGGCGGCGGCGACCGTCTCCTGCTGCTCGGCGAGGCGGGCGGCGAGCACCTGCAGCTCCTCGGCGCGCCGGCGGGACTGCGCGACCAGCGCGCCCACGGTGGCGGCGGCGCCGAGGACCAGCAGGTAGAAGACCGACTCCCACGGGTTGGGCGCGAAGACCGAGCCGAACACGGTCGCGAGCACCATCGAGGCCCCGGCCGACCGGACGGCCACGCGGGCCGGGAGGACGGCCACCGCGTGGCCGACCAGCAGGCCCATGCCGACCAGCTGGGACCCGCCCGGGCCGGGCGCGCCGCCCAGGAGGTTGAGCAGGACGGTGAGCGCGCCCAGGACGGGGGCGGTCGCCGGCCACCGCGGGCAGAGGGCCAGCAGGACGCCGACCAGGAGGCCCGGCGCGGCGAGCGCGGTCTGGCTGCGCTCGAACCCCTCGGCGAACCACTCGAACACCGACAGCGCACCCAGCAGCGCGCCCACGGCCGGCCAGAAGAGGCGGCGCGTGCGCGGGTCGACCGGCCAACGGGGCATGCGAGCACGCTAGGGGCCCTGCGGCGCCCCGGGGATCCCCCGCGCGGCCGAACGCGACCGTGTCGGGCTCCGCCGTACGGCGGAGCCGGGTCGGTCCGCCGCGACGGACGCGCAGGTCAGGCGCTCGTTCCTAGCTTTCTCGTCGACACCGCACGAGGCGGTGCACCCGACCCGACGAGGAACGATGACCACCGACGTCCGCACTGCCCCCACCCCCACGACCGCCGAGACCCCCGGCCGGAGCGCCGGCTCGCTGCTGCTGCCGATCGCCGGTGGCGCGCTCGTCGTCGGCTCGCTGCTGTACGTGACCGGCATGGTGACCTCGCCGCCGCAGGACTCCATGGCCGACGCCGACTACATCGCCGCCCTCGCCCGGGACGAGGGGCAGACCACCCTCTCGGCGGTCCTGCTGCACTACGGCAACCTGCTCACGGGCCTGGCCTGGCTGGCCGCCCCGGCGCTGGTCCGCGGCCGGCGCGGCCGGGTGCCCACCCTCGTCGGCGCGCTCCTGTCCGCGCTCGGCATGGTGACCGTGGCCGGGTTCGTGCTCTACGACCACTGGACGGCGGCCATCGGCCGGGAGCTGGCGCCCGACACCGCGCTCGGTCTCTTCGAGGCCGTCTCCGCCAACCCGGCGGTGGCCACCGTGGGCGTCGTGACGCTGTTCGGCCTGCTGGGCCCCCTGGTCGCCCTCGTCGGCCTGGCCCGGGCCGGGGTGACGAGCTGGTGGCTGATCGCCCCCGTCGTCGCGGCGCTCGTCGCCTCCGCGGCGCTGCCCTTCTCCCCGCTGGCCCACGGCGCCCTCGCCGTGGTGGGGGCCGTCCCGGTGGTCGTGGTCGGGCTGCGGCTGCTCGCCCGCAACCGCGCCGAGCGCTCCGCCGCCTGACCCGCACACCCTCTCCCCGGGAGCTCGTGCTCTGCCCACCACCGTGGGCAGAGCACGAGGCGGTCTTCGTGCTCTGCCCAGCGGCGTGGGCAGAGCACGAGCGTGCGTGAGCGGGGCTGCCCCGGGGGTCGGCGCCGGGGTCAGCCCCGCTCGGCCGCGGTCGCGATGTCGTCCAGGTCCTGCCGCAGCGCCTTGCCGACCATGCGCCGGCCCAGCGGTGCCGTGACCGCCCCCAGGACCCGCGCCACCGTGGTCGTCGGCCGACCACCGAACGTCGTCGTCACGTCCGTCCCGCCGTCGGCGGACGGCGCGAAGGCGAACGTCGACACGTAGCGGGCGCCCCGGCTCTCCGCCTCGACGGTGTAGGACCGCTGGGGCTCGACCGAGGTCACGGTCATCTCCTCGGTGGCCGACCGGCCCATCATCGTGCGCGTCTCCCGCCAGCGCGTCCCGACGGCGAAGGGCCCGGGGGTGAGCACCTCCACCGCGTCGATCGCCCGGACCACCCGCGGTGCGCCCACCAGGTCGGTGGCCACCTCCCACACCCGCTGCACCGGCGCCGCCACGTGCCGGCGGACCTCCACGTCCTGCATGCTGCCTCGCTCCGTCGATCCCACGCGCCGCCGTCCGGCGGCACCGTCACCCTGTCACCGGGGGACGACAGCGCGGGCCCCTCAGCCCTCGGCGACCTCGGCCGCCTCCAGCCAGTCGAGCTCGACCTGCTCCTTCTCGGCGAGCACCGCCCGAAGCCGCTCGTCGAGCTCCAGCACCCGGGTGTGGTCGGTGGCCGCGGCGGCGAGCTGACCGTGCAGCCGCTCCTCCTCGGCGGCGAGCTTCTCCAGGCGCCGCTCCAGGCGGGCCGCCTCCTTGCGGGCGGCGCGCACGTCACCGGCGGAGCGGGCCGGGGCGGCGTCCGGAGGAGGCGCCGGTGCCGCCGTCCCGGCGGAGGACGACGACAGCTGGGCCTCCCCCGCCGCCCGGCGGGCCAGGTACTCCTCCACCCCGCCCGGCAGGGCGGCCAGCGTGCCGTCGCCCATGAGCGCGACCACCGAGTCGCACACCCGGTCGACGAAGTACCGGTCGTGGCTGACCACCAGCACCGTGCCGGGGAAGCCGTCGAGCAGGTCCTCGAGTGCGGTGAGCGTGTCGATGTCGAGGTCGTTGGTCGGCTCGTCGAGCAGCAGCACGTTCGGCTCGGCCATGAGCAGGCGCAGCAGCTGCAGCCGCCGCCGCTCGCCGCCGGAGAGGTCGCCGACCGGCGTCCACTGCCGGGACGCCGGGAAGCCGAACCGCTCGGCCAGCGAGGACGCCGAGATCTCCTGGTTGCCGATCCGCGCGATGCGGGCGACCTCCTGCACCGCCTCGAGGACCCGCAGCCGGCCGGGCAGCTCGGTCACGTGCTGGGAGAGGTACGCCGGCGCGACGGTCTGGCCGCGCACGACCCGCCCGCGGTCGGGCTCGGTCTCGCCGACCAGCAGCCGCAGCAGCGAGGTCTTGCCCGCGCCGTTGACCCCGACGATGCCGATGCGGTCGCCGGGGCCCACGTGCCAGGTCAGGTCGTCGAAGAGGGTGCGCGGCGGTGTGCCGGTCACCGGGTCGCCGGGGACGGCGTAGTCGACGTCCTCCACGTCGTAGACGGTCTTGCCCAGGCGGCGGGCGGCGAAGCCGGCCAGCGCCATGGAGTCCCGCGCCGGTGGCTCGTCGGCGATCAGCGCCTGCGCGGCCTCGATGCGGAACCGGGGCTTGCTGGTGCGCGCGGGCGGTCCGCGGCGCAGCCAGGCCAGTTCCTTGCGGACCAGGTTGAGCCGGCGCTCCTCGGTGACCGCGGCGATCCGCGCCCGTTCGGCGCGGGCCAGTGTGTACGCCGCGTAGCCGCCCTCGTAGGCGTGCACCGCGCCGTCGGCGACCTCCCACGTCGTGGTGCACACCTCGTCGAGGAACCAGCGGTCGTGGGTGACGACGACCAGCGCGCCGACCCGGCGCTTCACGTAGTCGGCGAGCCAGGCGACCCCCTCGACGTCGAGGTGGTTGGTCGGCTCGTCGAGCACCAGCAGGTCCAGCGGGCGGACCAGCTGCGCGGCCAGCGCCACCCGGCGGCGCTCGCCGCCGGACATCGGGGCCACCGGCGAGTCCAGGCCGAGGCGGTCGAGCTCCAGGCCGGTCAGCACGCTGCGCACCGCGGGGTCGGCGGCCCACTCGTGCTCGGCGGCGAACAGGCTCGGGGGGAGGACGACGTCGCGGATCGTCGCGCCCGGCGGCAGCGTGCCGGACTGGTCGAGCACGCCCAGCGCGAGGTCGCCGCGGCGGGTGACGCGACCGGTGTCGGGCTCCTCGCGCCCGGTGAGGACGCCGAGCAGCGTGGACTTGCCGCTGCCGTTGCGGCCCACCACGCCGATCCGCTCACCGGCCGCGATGCCGAGGGAGACGTCGTCGAGCAGCACGGTGGTGCCGTGTGCCTTGTGCACCCGCTCGAGGTTGACCAGGTTGAGGGGTGCGCTCATCACCGCCCAGTATCCCGCAGCCCGCAGGGCCCGGGGACCGGGGACCGGGTGCTCAGCGCAGGAAGGCCGCCGCCGTCCGCGCGAACGCCACCGGGTCGTCGAGCCAGGGCGTGTGGCCCGCACCCGGCTGCACGGAGAGCTCCGCGGAGCCGAACAGGTCCGCGTACGCGGCGGCCCGCGCGGGTGGCAGCGCGACGTCGTACTCCCCGGCCACCAGCAGGACCGGCGCCTCGAGGCGGGCGACGGCCGACCGCACCGCCCCGGCGTCGACGGCGCCGTCCGCGTAGTAGGCGGCCGCGGCGGCGTCGTCCCGCGTGGCCGCCTCGGCGGTCACGGCGGCCCGGCGGTCGGCGTCCCACCGTCCGTGGGTGAACGGGGTGATCGCGTCCCAGTCCTCCGCGTGGCCCGGCCGGCCCAGACCCGCTCGAACGCGGCGAACGCCCCGGGGAACCACGGCTCCCCCCGGCGCAGCTCGGCGACCTCGCGGCGGTCGCCGTCGGTGACCTCCAGCCCGACCGGCCGCGGGCTGGGCGCGACCAGCAGCAGGCGCCCGACGCGGTCGGGGTGCCGGGCGGCGTACAGCAGGGCCAGGGCGGCCCCCGCCGAGTGCGCGAGCAGGTCCATCCGGTCGAGGCCGAGGTGGACGCGCAGCGCCTCGACGTCCGGGACCTGACGGTCGCAGCGGGCGGCGGTCGGGTCCGGCGGCGCCGCGGAGTCCCCGGTGCCGCGCAGGTCCAGCCGCACCAGGGTGCGGGCGGCGGCCAGCCCGCCGAGGTCCCCCAGGTAGGCGGAGGCCTGCATGGGGCCACCGGGGAGGCAGACGAGCGGACGGCCCGCGCCGGCCCGGTGGTAGGCCAGCCGCAGGCCGTCGGGGCTGTCGAAGGTCGGCACGGGCGCAGCCTCGCACCCGAGGGCGACCGGCACCGCCACAAGTGCTCCGCAAGGACCTCGCAAGCCCGGCCCCGGAGGCTCTGCCCATCGACCCGCGCCGCCCTGACGGCGCGCTGACCTGGAGGTGGGCAGATGACCACGGCGGCAGTCCTCGCCCGAGGGACCACGCACCCGGCACGCGGTGCGCAGCAGACGGCCCGGGCGACGCTGCTCGCCGTCCGCCGGGCGTCGCGGGGGACGTCGGGCGCCGCGGCGCCGGTCTGGTGGGCGCGGCTGGCCGAGCACGGTGCGGCGTCGGCCGAGCACTCGCTGGTCGCCGTCGGCTCCGCGCGGTTCCCGGACGGCACCCCGGTCGACCTCACCGCCGTCCACTCCCGGGGACGGCGGCCGGCGGGCTGGCTGGTCGACGTCCGGTACCGGGTCACCGACGGGTCCGTGGTCCGGGTGGAGCTCGCCGCGGAGCCGGTCGACCGGTGCCCGCCGCTCTGGTTCGCCGAGGTGCACTCCGCCACCAGCGGCATCCCCTCGGTGTCGCTGTTGGCCTTCCGGGGTGGCGACGTCCGGCCGGGTTCGCTGCTCGGCCCGCACGAGGTGGCCGCCGCGGGCCTGCGGCGGGACGACGCCGTCGGCGAGGTCCGGTGGTGGACCCGTTCCGGCGTCGTCGACACGGTGACCGTGGCCGCCGGTCTGCGGCGCCGTGGCGTGGGCCGGGCGCTGGTGACCGTGGCCGAGGCGCTGCGGGTGCTGCGTGGCTGGGCGCCGCTGCGCTCCGACGGCCGGCTGACCGACGCCGGCGCGGCGTGGCTGGCCGCGGCCCCGGCGCACTGGGCACCGCGGCTGGCCACCCGCACCGAGCGGCTCCCTGCCCAGCGGGCCTAGGCCAGGCGGGTGACCTCGACGGTGACGGTGTGCCCCTCGCTGCCGGGCCCGGAGAAGATGCCCTTGAACGGCGGGACGTCGCCGTAGTCGCGGCCCCGCCCGAGGGTGACGTGCCGGTGGGCGACCTCGACGGCGTTGGTGGGGTCGAACCCGCACCAGCCGCCGTCCCACCACTCCACCCAGGCGTGGCTCTCCCCCGTCACCGTCTGCCCGACCCCGGCCTCCCGCCGGGGGTGCAGGTAGCCGGACACGTACCGCGCCGGCAGCCCGAGCGCGCGCAGCAGGCCGACGGTGACGTGCGAGATGTCCTGGCAGACCCCCTGGCCGGTGCGCCACGCCTGCATGGCGTTGGTCTTCACGTTGGTGGAGCCGGACAGGTACTCCATGCGCTCGCGGACCAGTCGGCAGACCGCGGCACCGGTCTCGTGCGGGTCGGCGTCCCCGACCGCGGCCCGGACCTCGGCCACGACGTCCTCGTCGATGGCGGTGAGCGCGGTGGGGGCGAGCAGTTCACCGAACCGGTCGCGCACCTCCGGCCCCTGCAGCTGCGCCCAGCCGGCGTGCTCGTGCTCGGCGGGCTCCGGCCCGGCCTCGACGATCGACGTCCCGGTCACCACCAGCTCGGTGTGCGGGGTGTGCAGGTCGAAGGCGGTGACCGTCGAGCCCCAGTAGTCGCGGTAGGCGAAGGCGGTGGCGCCGGGCTCGATCTCCACCCGGGAGCGCAGCGTGGTCTGCCGGGTGCTGTTCTCCGGGGTCAGCCGGGCCTCGTTGTAGGAGGACCGCACCGGCCCGCCGTACCGGAAGCGGGTGCGGTGCACGACCTGCAGCCGCCAGCGGTCACCCGGGGGCCGCGGGCCGGACCGCTGGGTCTGGGACAGCCCGCCCAGGGTCTGGGTCTGGCCGCCGGGCGTCTGGCTCTGCGTCTGGCTCACGCCACCCCCTCCGGGACCCACACCTGCGGCGCCTGCTCGGTGAAGAACCGGTTGGTCACCGCGGCGCTGGCCAGCGAGCAGGTCCGCTGCAGCTCCTCCAGCCGCGCCGGCAGCTGGCCCAGGAGCTCGGGGGTGCTCATGAACTCGAGCATGGTGCGCGCCCGCCCCACGATGCGGTGCGCCTCGCCGGCGACCCCGATGCGCGTGGCGTCGCGGACCGGGGAGCGCTCCAGCTCGGCCAGGCACGCCTCGGCCTGCTCCAGCGCGGCGAACACCGAGCGGGGGAACAGCCGGTCCAGCAGCAGGAACTCCGAGGCGCGGCTGGAGTCGACCATCCCCCGGTAGGTGCGCAGGTAGGGCTCGTAGGCACCGGTGGAGCGCAGCACGAGGGTCCAGGACGGCGCGGCGTCACCGGCCAGCACGCGGGTGGAGATGATCCGGGCGGTCATGTCCACCCGCTCCAGCGAGCGGCCGAGGATGAGGAACAGCCAGCTCTCGTCGCGGCTCATCGTGGCGTCGGCCAGCCCGAACACCATCGCCGAGCGCTCCCGGACGAACCGGAACAGCGAGTGCGGGCCGTACCGGCGGGCCATCGTCCGCTGCTGCGGCAGCGCGTTGTGGGTGACGTTGAGCGACTCCCAGATCTCGGCCGAGAGCACCTCACGGGCGCCGCGGGCGTTCTCCCGCGCCGCCGAGAGCGCCCCGACGATGGAGCTGGGGCTGCCCCGCTCGAACGCGAGGGTGGCCAGCACCCGCTCGGTGTCGGCCTCGTCGTCGGGCACCTGCGCGCCCATGAGGGACAGCAGGGTGGCGCAGGCGCTGCGCTCGTCGATCCACGGGTCCTCGACCAGCCGCTGGGTGTGGACGTCGAGGATGCGGGCGGTGTCGTCGGCCCGCTCGACGTAGCGGCCGATCCAGAACAGGGACTCCGCGATCCGGCTCAGCACGGCACCGTCCTCCCCCGAGCGGCCAAAGTGGCCACAAAGGCCGTTTGCTGCTGCTGCTGGGACTGGTCGACCAGGACGTCGCCGGCCGGACCGGGGTCGGGAGCCGGCGACTCCTCGGCCAGGTCGGCGGTGGTGAACTCGATCCGGGTGAGCCCGGTCGCGGGCTCGTCGGCCTCGGCGGCCGGCCGGGGCGGGCTGAGCACCCAGGTGTCCTTGGAGCCCCCGCCCTGGCTGGAGTTGACCACCAGCTCGCCCTCGGGCAGCGCCACGCGGGTGAGTCCGCCGGGCAGCACCCACACCCGGTCGCCGTCGTTGACCGCGAACGGCCGCAGGTCCACGTGCCGGGGGGCGATCCGGCCGCCGACCAGCGTCGGGCAGGTCGACAGGCCGATCGGTTTCTGTGCGATCCAGTCCCGCGGGCGGGCGCGCACCTTGACCGCCAGCTCCTCGATGGTCCGCTCGTCGGCGCGCGGGCCGATGACGATGCCCTTGCCGCCGGAGCCGTCGACCGGCTTGAGCACCAGCTGGTCCAGCGACTCCAGCACCCACCGGACGACGTCCGGGTCGTCCAGGCGGTAGGTGTCGGCGTTGGCCAGCAGCGGCTCCTCGGCCAGGTAGTAGCGGACGAGGTCGGGCACCCAGGTGTAGAGCAGCTTGTCGTCGGCGACGCCGTTGCCCACGGCGTTGGCGATGGTGACCCGGCCGGCGCGGGCGGCGTTGAGCAGGCCGGCGCAGCCGATCACGGAGTCGGGGCGGAAGTGCACCGGGTCGAGGAACTCGTCGTCGATCCGGCGGTAGATGACGTCGACGCGGCGCTGGCCGTCCGTCGTCCGCATGCTGACCTGGTTGCCCGCGCAGACCAGGTCGCGGCCCTCGACCAGCTCGACGCCCATCTGCCGGGCCAGCAGCGCGTGCTCGAAGTACGCGGAGTTGTAGACCCCCGGCGTCAGGACGACGACGTCGGGTCGGGGACGGTGGACGGCGCCGAGGCCTTGAGCGCGGCCAGCAGCCGGGTCGGGTAGTCGGCGACCGGCTGGATGCGGTGGTCGGCGAACAGCTCCGGCAGCACCTGGCTCATCGCCGCCCGGTTGGTGATGACGTAGCTGACCCCCGACGGCGAGCGCAGGTTGTCCTCGAGCACGCGGAAGTCGCCGGCCTCGTCGCGGACCAGGTCGATGCCGGACACGTGCACACGCACCCCGTTGGGCGGCACCAGCCCGTGCGCCTGCCGGTGGAAGTGGGCGCTGGTGGTGACCACGCTGCGCGGCACCACCCCGTCGGCGAACACCTGGCCCGCCCCGTAGACGTCGGCCAGGAAGGCCTCCAGCGCCAGGACCCGCTGGGCCACGCCCCGCTCGATGAGCGACCACTCCTCGGCGCCGATGACCCGCGGGACGATGTCGAGGGGGAACGGCTGCTCCTCACCGGCGTGCGCGAAGGTGACCCCGGCGTCGCGGTAGGTCTGGGAGAGCAGGTCGGCGCGGGCGGAGAGCTCCTCCCCCGCCATCGGCTGCAGGGAGGTGTGCAGCCCGGAGTACGCCGGCCGCGGCTGGCCGACCTCTCCGAACATCTCGTCCCACTGCTGCCCGAGGGGGTAGCCGTCGAAGAGGTCCGCCATGGCGACGAACCTAGTTCTGCGGCGTGTCCTGCGCGTTTCGGCGCAGGTCGGGACGGGGTTGCGCCACGGCCACGCCCAGCCACGGCCGCAGGGCGCCGTCGGAGAGCAGCCGGCCGACCCGGCGGGACTGCTCCTGCGCCTCGGCCCAGCGGGGGTCGGCCCCGTGGCGGCGGGCCACCACGGCGTCCACCGCGTCGGCGCGCTCCGACCACTCCGCCGGGCTGTCGCCGAGGTCGGCGGTGGCGGTCTCCTCCAGTCGCAGCCCGGCCGCGTCCAGCAAGCCGAGCAGCTCCTGCTCGGCGGGGAACTCGTTGCCCTCGGGCAGCGGCGGGGGCAGGGCGCGCTCGGCGACGAAGACCAGCAGGCCCAGCCGCCCGCCGTCGCGCAGCACCCGCCGCAGCTCGGCCAGCGCCGCCGCCTTGTCCGAGGTGGTGCACAGCACGCCCAGGCACCACGCGGCGTCGAACGCGCCGTCGGCGAAGGGGAGCTGCTGGGCCACCGCGGTCACCGACGGCAGGCCGAAGAGCCGGGCTGCGGCACCCGCGGCGGCGTGCATCGGCTCGGCGCAGACCGCCCGGACCCCCCGCTCGGCCGCCAGCCACCCGGCCGGCCCACCGACACCGGCGCCGTCGTCGAGCACCCGGCTGCCCGGGGCGAGGTCCAGCCGGTCGGCCAGCCAGCGCAGCCCGCCCTCGCTGCCGCTGCCCCGGCAGCCGGCCGGGACCGCGTGGTCGGGCCCGAGCTCGCGGACCGCCTCCTCGGTCCACCGCGCGACGGTGCCGAACTCGGCCTCCATCGCCTCGCTCTCCAGCTCGCTCACGCGGCCTCCTTGATCGTGGCGGCCACCTCGGCCTTGACCTGCGCACCCGCGTCCTCGCCGTCGGCCGACGCCAGGCCGGAGAGGTTCACCCCCACCACCCCGGGGACGGCGAGCAGCGCCCGCGCCTCCGCGACGGCCGTGGCGATCCCCGCCGCCCGCGGGTCGGCCGCGGCGAGGACCCGCTCCACGGCGTCGTCGTCCACCTGCAGGCCGGGGAAGCGCTGGAAGATCCCGGCCGAGCGCTCGTCGGTGTAGACCGCGACCGCGGCGACGAAGGGCAGGGTGGCCCCCGCGGCGCGGGCGGCGGCGACGAACCGCGCCACCTGCGCGGGGGTCCGGACGTGGTTGAGCACGCACACCTGCGCCCCGGCCCGCTGCTTGTCGGCGACCCGCGAGGGGCGCAGGTGCACCGGCGGCGCGGCCGGCGACTCCGGGACGGCGACCGGCAGCCCCGCGGCCGCGGCCAGCGCGGTCAGCCGGGGGCCGTCGAGGTCGAAGACCTGGGTGGCCCCGGGCCGGACGTCGGGGCCGCGGGCGTCCCCGGTCACGCAGAGGACGGCGTCGACGCCGACCGCCGCCAGCCCGGCCAGCTCCTGCTCCAGCACCACGCGGTTGCGGTCGCGGCAGGCCAGCGTCGTCCACGGCCGGCCGCCGGCCGCGAGCACCTCGGCGGCGAGCAGGCTGGGCGGGAGGTCGGGGCGGTTGGCGTGCTCACCGGCCAGCAGCCCGTCGGAGACCGGCCCCAGCACCTCCACGACGCGGCGCAGCGCCGGCCGGTCGAACGGCGGCACGGTCAGGTCGCTGAGGACGACCGGGTCGGCGCCGGCGCGGTCCAGCAGGCTGCCGGGCGCGGGCGGTGCGGGCTGCGGCGGCGACCCGGGCCAGGCCGGCGCGGGCTCGTGGAGGAAGACGCAGCGGTGCTCGGCGACCTCGCAGCGCTCGTCGGCCCGCACCCCGCCGCACGGCCCGAAGACCATGCGCTTGGGGCAGCCCGGCCGGCGGGCGACGTCGTCCACGGTCGCAGGCTGACCGCCGTCGCCGTCGTCCAAACGCCGGCGAGATCCCGTGATCTCGCACGGCTGCGCCCCCGGACCGGTGCGAGATCCGCTGATCTCGCACGCCTGCGCCCCCGGACCGGTGCGAGATCCCCTGATCTCGCCGCGGGACGACCCGCGCGGGCGGGGGAAGACATCCGCCTCCCGCGGCGCTACAGTGGCCGCTAGTTGAGCCCTCAACCAAGGAGGCCGGCATGCCTGCCGTGACCGTCGAGGACACCACCACCCTGCCCCGCGTCCCCGTGCCCGCCCCCGGCACGGTGCGCCGCCGGGTCCGCTCGGTGACCACCGCACCGTCCGGGTTCGAGGGCGAGGGCTTCCCCGTCCGGCGCGCCTTCGCCGGCGTGGACCTGCGCGACCTGGACCCGTTCATCCACATGGACCAGATGGGCGAGGTCGAGTACGCACCGGGTGAGCCCAAGGGCACCTCGTGGCACCCGCACCGCGGCTTCGAGACCGTCACCTACATCATCGACGGCACCTTCGAGCACGCCGACTCCCACGGTGGCGGCGGCACGATCAGCAACGGCGACACCCAGTGGATGACCGCCGGCGGCGGCGTCCTGCACATCGAGCGGCCGCCGGAGCACCTGGTGGTCAGCGGCGGGCTCTTCCACGGCCTGCAGCTGTGGGTGAACCTGCCCCGGGCGCAGAAGTGGGTCGAGCCGCGCTACCAGGACCTGCGGGCGGAGCAGTCGGTGCTGCTGGCCAGCCCGGACGCCGGCGCCTTCCTGCGGGTCATCGCCGGTGACGTGGCGGGCCACCGCGGGCCCGGTGCCACGTACACGCCGATGGCGATGGTGCACGCGACGATCGCGCCCGGCGCCACCCTCGACCTGCCGTGGCGCCCGGACTTCAACGCGCTGGTCTACGTGCTCTCCGGCGCGGGGTCGGTCGGCGTCGACGCGCACCCGGTGCGCACCGGCCAGCTCGCCGTCTTCGGCCCGGGCGACACGATCACGGTCTCCGGGGCGGTCGCGCAGGAGTCCCGGACGCCGGCGCTGGACGTCGTCGTCCTCGGCGGGGCGCCGATCCGCGAGCCGATCGCGATGTACGGGCCGTTCGTCATGAACACCCGCCAGGAGGTCATGGACGCCTTCACCGACTTCCAGGCCGGCCGGCTCGGCAGCATCCCGGCACAGCGTGTCCCGCACGCCGACGTCCGGGGCGAGAGCGGCCAGTGACACCGTCCCCGGTGGCGGCTACCGCGCCGCCACCGGGGGCTGCATGCTGGCTGCCACCCGGAACCGACGAGGAGGGGCCGTGCCCGTCTTCCCACCCGTGCCGCTCGCCGAGTGGGCCGACACCAAGGAGACCCTGCACCGGTTCCTGCAGGTCGTCGGCAAGCTGCGCCTGGCCAACGCGCCCCGGCGCAACCACTGGTGGCACATCCCGTTCCACCTCACCGGACGGGGCCTGACCACCAGGCCGATGGGCTTCGACCCGGTCTTCGCCGTCGACCTCGACCTGGTCGACCACCGGCTGGAGATCGCCGGGCGCAGCTACGCCAAGACCAGCCCGGTGCACCACTTCTGGCACACCTTCGACCTCGCCGTCACCCGCTTCTCCGACCGGCGGGTCGCCCAGCCCGCGGACGTCGACCCGGTCACCCGCGAGGCCTACTCGCACGAGGTGATCAGCGCCGGCTTCTGGTTCGGTGACGACCAGGTGCCCGAGCCGGCCTTCTACTCCTACACCGCACCGGAGCCGGCCGGGCTGGCCGAGGAACCCCTGCGCCCGGCCGCGGC
Organism: Geodermatophilus sp. SYSU D00079; assembly: GCF_054050635.1. Classification (NCBI taxonomy): domain Bacteria; kingdom Bacillati; phylum Actinomycetota; class Actinomycetes; order Geodermatophilales; family Geodermatophilaceae; genus Geodermatophilus; species Geodermatophilus sp. SYSU D00079. Next base: position 39,840 of record NZ_JBJGZS010000005.1, read on the forward strand.
CCGGTGGATCGACAGCCGCGGAGCCCACCTGGCCCTGCTGCCCTACGAGGAGGTGCGGACGGCGGCCGACCCGCGCGGGGTGGTCCTGGACTTCCTGGACAGCGCCTACGTGGCCGGCGCCCGCCGCGCCGGCTGGGACCTCGCCGCCCTGCGCTGCCCGACCGCCCCCGAGTACCGATGACCCGCCCGTCCCCCGCCGTCCGGAGGTCCCGGCCATGAGCAACCTCGACCGCCGCCCACCCGCCCGCGAGCTGGGCGGGCTGGACGCCACCCCGGCCGGCCCGGTGCTGGACCTGCTGCCCGGCAAGGAGGTGCTGCTGGGCGAGAGCACCCGGGTTCGCCGGCTGCTGCCGACGCTGGGCCGCCGCCTGGTCGGCGCCTGGGCCTTCGTGGACCACTACGGCCCCGACGACATCGCCACCTCCGCCGGGATGCAGGTGGCGCCGCACCCGCACACGGGGCTGCAGACGGTGTCCTGGCTGCTGGAGGGGGAGATCCACCACATGGACTCCCTCGGCAGCGACGCCGTGGTCCGGCCGGGCGAGCTGGCGCTCATGACCGCCGGCCACGGCATCGCGCACTCCGAGCAGTCGCCCCCCGTGCACCCGCGGTTCCTGCACGGCGCCCAGCTGTGGGTGGCGCTGCCCGATGCCGCCCGCGAGGTCGCACCGGCCTTCGCCCACCACCGCGACCTGCCCGGGTTCACCTCCGACGGGCTGACCACCACCGTGCTCATGGGCTCCCTCGGCGGCGCGACGTCCCCGGGCACCGCGCACACCCCGCTGGTCGGCGCGGACCTCGACCTCGCCGCCGGCGCCGACGTCGAGCTCCCGCTCGAGCCGGACTTCGAGTACGCGCTGCTCGCCTCGTCCGGCTCGGCCTCGGTCGAGGAGGCCCCGCTGGAGCGGGGCGCGATGCTCTACCTCGGCACCGGACGGCGGTCGGTGCGGGTGCGGGCCACCGAGGCCAGCCGCCTGCTGCTGCTCGGTGGGGAGCCCTTCGAGGAGCGGATCGTCATGTGGTGGAACTTCGTCGGGCGCACCGGCGAGGAGATCGCCGAGTACGCCGAGCGCTGGAACGCCGAGGACGAGCGCTTCGGCGCGGTGCTCGGCTACGACGGCGAGCGGCTGCCGGCCCCGCCGCTGCCGCCGGTGTCCCTGAAGGCGCGTGGCCGGGTCCGCTGAGCCCGGGTGCGCCTGACGGCCGGGGCGCAACCGGCCGGGGCCAGCCGGCCGGGGGGCTCAGCGCACCGGTGGGATGACGCGTTCGGCCGCGAGCCGGTCGAAGAGCTCGAGGAAGCGGTCCTCGGTGTCGAGGCAGTCGGCGAAGCCGGCCTGACGCAGCTTGATCGTGGAGCTGACGTTGTCGAAGCCGGACCGGAAGATGAACTCGCCGAACTCCCAGCGCACGAGGTCCTCGTAGGGCGTGGGCACCAGGTCGTGGCGGGCGGCCAGCCGCTCCCACACCTCGCGCCGGTCGGCCATGGCCTCGGCCAGCGGAACCGGCTGCGGCTCGGCGTACTCGATGCCGAAGTGGCGCGCGAACGCCGGGAACAGGTGCCGCCACCGCACCTGGTCGCCGTTGGTGACGTTGTAGACCTCACCGTCGGCGCGCGGCTCGCCGCCGGCCCACACGGTGGCGCGGGCGAGCAGCTCGGCGTCGGTGACCTGGTAGAGCGCGTCGTAGGCGGCCAGGCTGCCGGGGAAGCGCAGGGGCTGCCCCAGCTCGCGGGTGATCGCGGCGTAGACCGCGATCACCATGAGCAGGTTCATCGGGTTGCCCACGGCGTAGCCGATGACCCCCTCGGGGCGGAACACGGTGAGCCGGAACCCCCGCTCCGCGGCGACCTCGCGGAGGAGGTCCTCCTGGTCGTAGTAGAAGTTCGGCTGGATGATCCGCGGGTCACGCTCCCTGGCCGGGGTGTTGAAGAAGCCCATGTGCGCGCCGTAGGCCTTGCCGCCCTGGTAGAGCGTCACGTGCTCCAGCGGCGCACCGGCGGCGGCCAGGCCGTCGAGGGTGTTGCGCAGCAGCGCGACGTTGACCTCCGACAGCTCCCGCGCCGTCGGCCGCTCGGCGTAGGCGCCGAACACCAGGTGGGTCGTGTCGCCGAGGCCGGCCAGCCCCGTCCGCGCGGTGTCGGCGTCCCCGAGGTCGACCGGGAGGTGCTCCCAGGTGGCCTGCCGTGGCGTGCGGCGGCTGACGCCCCGGACCCGCCACCCCGGCCGCCGCGCGTAGTCGGCCGCCGCGTGCGCGCCGATCACCCCGCCCGCCCCGGTCACCAGGACACTGCCCACCTGCTCCGCACCGGTCACCGCCCTCCACTCCCCCACGGGCGCCGCGTCCACACCAGGACGCCGCTCACCCCGGCTCCGGGACACGGCGACGGGCCGGCGGCGGGCACAACCGGCGCCGGGACGGCGTTCCCGCCGACATGGCTGCTCCCGTCGACCCCCGCATGCTCGCCTTCGTCGCCGAGAACCGCTGGGGGGTGCTCGCGACCGTCAAGCGGGACGGCCGCCCCCAGCTGTCCAACGTCGGCTACACCTACGACCCGGAGTCGCAGCTGGTCCGGGTGTCGGTGACCGCCGACCGGGCCAAGACGCGCAACCTGCAGGCCGACCCGCGGGTGACGCTGCACGTCTCCTCGCAGGACTTCTGGACCTGGGTCGCCGTCGAGGGCACCGCGGAGCTGACCCCGGTGGCCGCCGACCCGCACGACGCCACGGTCGAGGAGCTCATCACCTACTACCGCGGCATCTCCGGCGAGCACGAGGACTGGGACGACTACCGCGCGGCGATGGTCGCCGACCGCCGGCTGGTCGTCCGGTTCCGGCCGGACCACGCCTACGGCCAGCTCCGCGGGTGACGGCGGCGCGAACGGTGGCGGGCGCGTCGCAGGCACCCGCCACCGGCCCCGTCCAGGGCACCGCCGCGAGCTCGCGAGCGGCAGGGAGGACGGGGCCCTCTCCCGGCGCCTCGCTCAGCTCCCGGCCGGCTCCTGCATGACGGAGAACGGCGCGCCCCACGGGTCCTCCACCACGGCGAACCGGCCGTACTCGGTGTCCGTCGGCGCCATCGTCACCTTGCCGCCGCCGGCCTCCACGGTGGCCACGGCGTCGTCGGCGGAGGCGACCGAGAAGCACACCGTCCAGCCCTTCGGTGAGCCGGGCTGGTGCCCGCCGAGCCCACCGAGCGGGTTCCCGCCGGTGGCGAAGGTCGAGTACTCCACCTCGCCGTCCATGGGCACGTCCTCGAAGCTGAAGCCGAACACCGCCGAGTAGAACTCCCGCGCCGCCGCCGGGTCGTCGACGGCCGCCTCGTTCCAGACCAGCGCGCCGGGCTCGTTGTAGATCCGCGCCCCGGTGTGCGTGCCGGACTGCCACAGGCCGAAGGCGTTGCCCTGCGGGTCGAGGGCGATGGCCATGGTGCCCATCGGCCCGATCTCCATCGGCTCGACGACGACGGTGCCGCCGGCGTCGCGGATGCGGGTGGCGGTCGCCTGCGCGTCGTCCGTGGCGAAGTACGTCGTCCAGGCCGGCGAGTCACCCGGGTCCATCAGCGGGCCCAGACCGGCCGCCGGCTCACCGTTGCGGTGCGCGTTCAGGTAGCCGCCGTACTCCGGGTCGCCGCCGGTGTACTCCCAGCCGAGCAGCCGGGCGTAGAACTCCTTCGCGCCCTCGACGTCCGAGGCGCCGTAGTCGATCCAGCACGGGGTGCCGGCCGGCCAGGGGGTGTTCCGAGTGGGCATCGCTCCTCCTCCGGGTGTGGGGAGGGTCACCGTGCCACCGACCTCCGACAGTTCGGAGGCCCCGGCGAGCGGCTCGTGCGGGACGGTCAGAACTCCCCGCCGCCGAAGTCACCGCCGAAGTCGCCGCCGCCGAAGTCCGAGGCGCCCCAGTCGCCGCCCCCGAGGTCGCCCCCGTCGTGGTCGCCGAAGATCAGCCCGCCCAGCAGCAGCCCACCGAGGCCGGCGCCGACCGGCCCGATGCCACCGCGCCGGGGGGCGCCCCAGCCGCCGCCGTACCCGCCGCCCCAGTTCGAGCCGTAGCCCCCGTAGCCGCCGTACCCGGTCTGCTGCGACCAGCGCTGCACGTCGGCCTCGGCCTCGGCGAGCGCCTGCTGGGCGAGCCGGTCGGCGGTCTGCGCCGCCCGCAGGGCGGCCGCCGGGTCCGAGCCGGCCTGCCGCTCGGCCGCCGCCAGGTGCCGCTCCGCCTCGGCCAGGCGGGTCCGGGCCGTGCTGCCCACCGCGCCGCGGCGGGTGCTGATGAAGTCGCCGCCCGCGGCGACCGCCGCCCGGGCGGTGAGCAGCGCCTGGTCCAGCGCCTCGGCGGCCCGTCGGGCCCGCGTGCGCTCGTCGCGGGCGGTCTGCAGCGCCTGTTCCAGCGCGGCGTCGGCCTCCTCCAGCCGGCGCAGTGCGGCGAGGGGGTCCGGGCCCGTGCCGTCCCCACCGGAGAGGGCGGCGTCGGCGGAGGCGAGCGCGGACTCCGCGCGGGCGATCTGCGGGCGCAGGTCGCTGCGGCTGCCCGCCGCGAGCAGGGCCCGCGCCTCGGCGAGGTCCTCCTGGATGTCGGCGCGGGCCGCCGGCACCCGCTGCTCGGCGGCGGCGAGGTCCGCGCCGAGGCGGGCGATGGCGTCGAGCAGCGTGGCGCTCTGCCCCACGGCGTTCTCCGCGCCCCGCAGCCGGCCCACCGAGCGGCCGCCCTGGCCGGCCGCCTGGTCCTCGCGGGCCAGCTCCACCTCCCGGGTGGCCGCCGCCAGCCGCACCCCGGCCTCGGCGACGTTCTCGGCGACCGGCGCCACGGCTGCCGCGGCGTACCGGCCCTGCAGGTCGGCGAGCCGGCGCTCCTCGTCGGGCAGCCGCCGCTGCAGCTGCTCGATCCGCCGCGCCAGCTCGTCGGCGGCCTGGCCCGCCGTCCGCTCCCGCTCCCGCAGCTCCTCGAGCGCCGCCGCCTGGGCGCGCAGCCGCTCCCCCGCCGCATCGGCGAGCGCGAGCAGCTCGGTGAGCATCCGCCGCTGGGTGGGCTCGTCCTCGGGGATCTCGTCGTCGAGCTCCTGCCGGATGGTGAAGGCCCGCGCCAGCTCGGCCCGCGACCGGTCCAGCGCCTCGGGCAGGCCCGGCACCGCCTCCTCCCCGAAGTGGGAGCGGGCGTAGTCGAGGTCCAGCTGGGCGCCACGCACCTGCTCGTCGAGCTCCAGCAGCGCGGTGCTGCCGCGGTAGTTGAGCTGCTCGGTGGGCGTCCCGGCGTGCGGGTCGACCTCACGCCGCTGCGCCGGCGCGGCGGCCAGCTCGCGCTGCGGGGCCCGCGTGCGACGGCGGGTGAACAGGTAGGCGGCACCGGCCGCGGCGAGCAGGGCGAGGACGACGAGCAGCGCCGTCCCCCCGCCGCCCCCCGACGGGTCACCCGCCGCGGTGGACCCGCCGGCGTCGGCGGACAGGCCCTCGGCCAGCGCGACCGACGCCCCGGCCCAGTCGCCCTGGGACAGCAGCGCCTCGACGTCGCCGGACAGCACGTCCTGCAGCTCCGAGGGGTCGATCTGGTCGCCGTAGTGCACGCCGTAGACGTTGTCCTCGACGGCGACGGCCATGAGCACGTCGTCGTCGTCCAGACCGGTCTGCTCGGCGCTGGAGCGGGCCCACTCCGTCCGGTTGGTCCCGTCGAAGCTGTCGACGTAGACGACGTACAGCTCGGTGCCGGTCTCGGTGCTGAGGTCGTCCATCGCCGCCTGGACGTCGGCCTCCTCGCCGGCGTCCATGACGTCGGCCTGGTCGCTGACCTGGCTGGTCACCCCGGAGGGCGGCTCGGCCTGGGCTGGGACGGCGACGGCCAGCAGGGCGGTCAGGAAGGCCAGGACGATCGTCAGCCGGCGCACGGGTGGACCTCCGAGGTACGAGGACGCCCGTCGGGGCGTCCGGACTGTAGGCACGCGCGGCGGTCGCGCACAGTTCCCCGCCGGCCGGCCGGCGGGGCACGTCTCGCGCCACCGGCCGGTCAGAAGCGGCCACCGCCGCCGCGGCGGCCCCCACCCGAGGAGCGCCGCCCGCCGGAGGGCCGTCCGCCGCCGGACCGGCGGCCCCCACCGCCGAAGCCGCTGCTGCGGTAGCCGCCGCGCGACCCGCCGCCGCCCCCGCCGAAGAGGATGCCGCCGAGCACCAGGCTGCCCAGGTCGACGCCGCCGCCCCGACCCGGGTACCCGCCGGCGAAGCCGCCCGATCCGAAGCCGCCCGGCCCGAAGCCGCCCGGGCCGGGACCGGGGCCGCCGCCGGCCCACGAGCCGACGTCGCGCCGGGCGGCGCCGAGCGCCTGGCGGGCCAGCGCGTCGGCCTGCTGCGCCTCGCGCAGCGCACCGACCGGGTCGGATCGCCCCTGCGCCACGGCCGCGTCCAGGTGGCGCTGCGCCTCGGCGAGCCGGGTGCGGGCCTCCGGGCCGACGGCGCCCCGCCGGGTGCTGACGAAGTCGCCGGCCGCCGTGACCGCCGAGCGGGCGGCCAGCAGCGCCGGGTCCAGCGCGGCCGCCGCACGCCGGGCCTGGGCCGAGGCGTCGCGGGCACCGCCGAGGGCCTGCTCGAGGGCGGCGTCGGCCTCCTCCAGCCGGCGCAGGGCGGCCAGCGGGTCGGGCCGCCCGTCCGCGGGGGCGAGCGCCGCCGCGGCCGAGGCCAGCGCTGCCTCCGCGCGGGCCACCTGCGGCGCCAGCCCGGTGCGGTCCCCGGCGGCGACGAGCGCCCGCGCCTCGGCGAGGTCCTGCTCCGTCTCGGTGCGGACCGCCGCCACCCGCCCGGCCGCGGCGTCCAGGTCCGCGGCCAGCCGGCCGACCGCGTCGAGCAGGGTGCCGGTCTGGGCGACGGCGTCCTCGGCGGCCCGGACGTCGGTCACCGCCGCGCCCGGCTGCCCTGCGGCGAGGTCGCCCCGGGCCTCGGCGACCTCCTGCTCGGCCGCGGCCAGGCGGGCCCGTGCCTCGGACGGGTTGTCGGCGACCGGCGCCAGGGCCGTCTCGGCGTAGCGGCCGCGCAGCTCCTGCAGCCGCTGCTCCTCGGCGGGCACGCGGGCGCGCAGCTCGGCGATCCGCGGCTCGAGGGCGTCGAGCACCTGCGGTGCGGTGTGCTCGAGGTCCCGCAGCTGCGCGAAGGCCTCGGCCTGGTCGTCGAGCCGGGCGTCGGCGGTCGCGACCAGCGCGAGCAACTCGGTCAGCAGCCGCCGCCTCGCCGCGTCGTCCTCGGGCACCTCGTCGTCGAGCTGCTGGCGCAGCGCGAAGGCGCGCGCGAGCTCGGCCTCGGACTCCGCCAGCGCGGTGTCGAACCCGGTCACCGCCTCCGGGCCGTACTGGGCGCGGGCGAAGTCGAGGTCGATCCGCGAGGTCTGCACCTGCTCGTCGAGCTCCAGCAGCGCCGTGCCCGCCCGGTTCTGCAGCTCCTGCGTGGGCACCCCGGCGTGCGGGTCGGCCGGGCCCGCGCCCGGCCGCTGCACCGACCGGCCGCGCCGGCGGGAGCGGGCGACCAGCCACGCCCCGCCCCCGACCACGGCCAGGCCCCCGACGACCAGCAGCGCGGTAGCACCCCCGCCGCCTCCGCCCCCGCCGCGCAGGCCGTTGGCCAGGGCGACCACGGCGCCGGCCCAGTCCCCCTCGGAGAGCGCCGGCTCGACGTCCTCGGCCAGCAGCGCGTCGACCTCCTGGTCGGAGAGCCGGAAGCCCTCGTCGACCGAGACGCCGTAGGCGCGGTCGTCGACGGCCACGGCGAGGAGCACGTCGGTGCTGCCCAGCTGGGAGGCCCGGGCGGCGTCGATGGCCCACTGCCGGCCGGGGACGCCGTCGAACCCGGGGACGAACGCGACCCACAGCTGGGTGCCGTCCTCGGCGCGCAGCGCGTCGAGCGCCTCCTCGACGCGGGCCTCCTCGCCGGAGAGGGCCCCGACCTGGTCGACCACCTGCTCGTCGAGGCGGAAGGGCGGCACGGCCAGCGCCGGCCCACCCGCGACCAGCAGCACGGCCAGCACCCCCAGGACGACGACCAGCCGCCGCACGGGCACCTCCGGGGTGGGACGACGATCGCAGCGCCCGCGACCCTACCGACGCCGGAGGGGTCCGGGCGCGTCGCACGGGGTACGGGCGCCGGACGCCGTCCCGAGGAGGTCCCGTGTCCGAGCCCGACCGCATCCCCGCCGCCGACCTGCCACCCGGGGCGGTCCGCCGTGTCGGCGACTGGGCCGTGGGCAACCGCGACGGGGAGTACTTCGCCGTCTCCCGCCGCTGCCGCCACCAGCTGGCCGACCTGGCCGAGGGCAGCATCGACGCCGACGGCTGCCTGGTCTGCCCGTGGCACCAGAGCCGGTACGACGTGCGGACCGGGGAGATGGTGGCCGGGCCGCGCGGCTTCCTCGGCTACCACGGCCCGACCCCGGGCTACACGCAGTTCGTCCGCGCCTACGCCCGCGTGCTGCGGCTGCGGGTGCGTCGCGCGGTCCGCCGCGGCGCCGACGTCGTCCTGGAGTGAGCGGTGGCCCCGTCCCGGTCCCGCCCCGAGCCTGCGAGGGTGGGACCGGGACGGGGTCCCCCTACTCGCGGAGCTGCTGCCAGACCGCCCGGCGGCGGGCCTGCTCGTCGGGGTCCGGCACCGGCAGCGACGCCAGGAGCCGCTGGGTGTACGGGTGCTGCGGCGCCCCGAGCACCTCGGCACCCGTGCCCTCCTCGACCAGCCGGCCGCGGTAGAGCACGGCGATCCGGTCGGCCAGCAGGTCGACGACGGCCAGGTCGTGGCTGATGAACAGGCACGCGAAGCCCAGCTCCCGCTGCAGCTCGGCGAACAGCTCCAGCACCCGCGCCTGCACCGAGACGTCGAGGGCCGAGGTGGGCTCGTCGGCGATGAGCAGTTCGGGGTCCAGCGCCAGTGCCCGCGCCAGGCTGGCCCGCTGCCGCTGCCCGCCGGAGAGCTCGTGCGGGAAGCGGTCCCCGAAGGACCTCGGCAGCTGGACGGCCTCGAGCAGCTCGTCGACCCGGCCGCGCGCGGCCCGCGGGTCGTCGGCCCGGCCGTTGACCACCAGGGGCTCGGCGACCGCGTCGGCGATGGTCAGCAGCGGGTTGAAGCTCGACGCCGGGTCCTGGAAGACGAACCCGATGCGGGGGCGCACCGGGCGGAACGCCTTCTCCTTGACGCCCCGCATCTCGGTGCCGAGCACCTGCAGCGAGCCGCCGGTGACCCGGGTCAGCCCCGCGATCGCCCGCCCGATCGTCGTCTTGCCGCTGCCGCTCTCGCCCACCAGACCGAGGACCTCACCGGGCCGGATGGCGAGGCTGACGCCGTCCACCGCGACGAAGTCCGGCTGCCGCAGCCGCCCGGGGTAGACGATCCGCAGGTCACGGGCCTCCACCACCGGCGGTGCCGCGGCCCAGCCCGGCGGGCGGGTGGCCGCCCGCTCCTGGGCGCGCGCCCGGCCCTCACCCAGCCGCGGCACCGATCCCAGCAGCTGCCGGGTGTACTCGTCGCGCGGCGCGGAGAACAGCGTCCGGACGTCGGCCTGCTCGACGATCCGCCCCTGGTACATGACCGCGACCCGGTCGGCGAGGTCCGCGACGACACCCATGTTGTGGGTGATCAGCACGATCGCGGCGCCGAACTCGTCACGGCAGCGGCGCAGCAGGTCGAGGATCTCGGCCTGCACGGTGACGTCGAGGGCGGTGGTCGGCTCGTCGGCGATGATCACGCCGGGGTCGAGCACCAGGGCCTGGGCGATGACGATGCGCTGCTTCTGCCCGCCGGAGAACTGGTGCGGGTAGTGGTCGACCCGCACCTCGGGATCGGGGATGCCGACCCGGCGCAGGACCTCGACCGCCTGGGCGCGGGCCTCCTTGCGGCTGACCTTCCCGTGCGCCCGCAGCCCCTCGGCGATCTGCCAGCCCACCGGGTAGACCGGGTTGAGCGCGGTGGAGGGCTCCTGGAACACCATCGCGGCGTCCCGCCCGCGCACGTCACCCAGTTGCCGGCGGGACAGGGTGACGACGTCGTGCTCCGCCGTCCCGTCCTTGCTGCGCAGCACGACCGCGCCGCGGGTGGCCGCGGTCTCCGGCAGCAGGCCGAGGATGCTGCGCGCGGTCACGGTCTTGCCGCTGCCGCTCTCCCCCACGACGGCGAGCACCTCGCCGGCGGCCACCGACAGGCTCACGCCCTGGACGGCGGTGATCGTCCCGGCGTCGGTGGCGAAGGAGACCGAGAGGTCCTCGATGTCGACGACGTCGTCGCCGCGCATGCCCGTCACAGTGGGTTCCCCCCGGTCGCCTCGATGCCGGCCAGTCCACCCGGCCCGGCCCCCAGCGGGCCGCCGGGCACCACGGAGGTCTCCGCGGTCTCACCGGCCGCCGCCGCGCGCCGGCTGCGCAGCCGGGGGTCGGCCAGGTCGTTGAGGCTCTCCCCGACCAGCGTCAGGCCGAGGACGACCAGCACGATGGCCGAGCCGGGGAAGATCGACGTCCACCAGATGCCGCTGGTGACGTCGGACAGCGACTTGTTGAGGTCGAAGCCCCACTCGGCGGCCGCGGTCGGCTCGATGCCGAAGCCCAGGAAGCCCAGCCCGGCGAGGGTGAGGATGGCCTCGGAGGCGTTGAGCGTGAGGATCAGCGGCAGCGTGCGGGTTGCGTTGCGCAGCACGTGCCGGCTCATGATCCGCCAGTGCCCGGCGCCGACGACCCGGGCGGACTCGACGTAGGCCTCGCCCTTGATCCGCACCGTCTCGGCGCGGACCACCCGGAAGTACTGCGGGATGAACACGACGGTGATCGAGATGGCCGCGGCCAGGATGCCGCCGTACAGGCTGGACTGCCCACCGCTGATCACGATCGCCATCACGATCGCCAGCAGCAGCGACGGGAAGGCGTAGACCGCGTCGCAGACGACGACCAGCACCCGGTCCAGCCAGCCACCGAAGTAGCCGGAGACCAGGCCGAGCAGCACGCCGGCGAACAGCGACAGCACGATGGCCACCACGATGACCAGGAGCGCGGTGCGCGACCCGTAGACCACCCGGCTGAGCACGTCGTACCCGCCGACGGTGGTGCCGAGCCAGTGCTCGGCCGAGGGTGCCTGCTGGGCGCCGAAGGCGCCGTCGGCGTCCCGGAGCTGGTTGTAGCCGTAGGGCGCGAGCAGCGGGGCCAGCAGGGCGGTGAGCAGGAAGACCCCGGTCAGGACCAGCCCGACGACGAGCATCCCGCGCTGCAGGCCGACGCTCTGCCGCAGCTGGTGGACGACGGGCAGCCGGCGCCAGCCGCGGCGGGCCGGATCGGTGCCGGGGGTCTGCTCGGCGGGGGGAGCGACGGTGGCCATCAGTACCTCACCCGGGGGTCGATGAGCGCGGCGATGACGTCGACGACGAAGTTGGTGACCGCGACGATGACGGCGAGCATCGCGACGATGCCCTGGACGGCGACGAAGTCCCGCGCCTGCAGGTACTCGGCCAGCTGGAAGCCCAGGCCCTTCCACTCGAAGGTGGTCTCGGTGAGCACCGCGCCGCCCATGAGCAGGGCGACCTGCAGTCCGATGACGGTGATGATCGGGATCAGCGCGGGCCGGTAGGCGTGCTTGCGCAGCAGCCGGCGCTCGGCGACACCGCGGGAGCGGGCGGCCTCCACGTACCCCATGCCCAGGGTGCCGATGACGTTGGTGCGCACCAGCCGCAGGAAGACCCCGGCGGTGAGCAGGCCCAGCGCGATCGCCGGGAGCACCGCGTGCTCCAGGACGTCGCGGATGACCTCGCCGTTGCCCAGGCGGATCGCGTCGACGAGGTAGATCCCGGTCGGGTCGTCGAGGAACTGCAGCTCGATCTCGGCCCGGGTCGAGGCCCGGCCGGCCACCGGCAGCCAGCCCAGCCCGCTGGCGAAGACCAGCTTGAGCACCAGGCCGGCGAAGAAGACGGGGGTCGCGTAGCAGAGGATCGCGAAGACCCGGAGGACGGCGTCGGGCCACCTGTCGCGGGCGTAGGCGGCCAGCCGGCCCAGCGGGATGCCGACGACGAAGGCCACGACCAGCGCGTAGAAGGCCAGCTCGAGGGTCGCCGTCCCGAAGGTGGTGAGCACCTCGGTGACCGGGCGGCGGTCGGACAGCGTCGTCCCGAAGTCGCCGGTGAAGACGTTGCCGAGGTACTCGAGGTACTGCACGAGGATCGGCCGGTCGTACCCCGCCTCGCTCACCCGCTGCGCCAGCTCCGCGCCGGTCAGCCGGCCCCCGAGCGCGGCGGTGATCGGGTCACCGGTGGAGCGCATCAGGAAGAACACCGTCGTCACCAGGATGAAGACGGTCGGGAAGATCAGCAGGAAGCGGATCAGGATGTAGGTGCCCAGGCCACCCCCGCCGCCGCGACGTCTGCGCGCCGGCGCGTCCTCCTGGGCCGGCTCGCCGGGTGCGAGCTCGGGCGCTGCTGTGGTCATGACCTTCCTCCGTGCGTGCGTGGTCCGCACATGGGTGGCCCCGGGTGACCCCGCCGTGCGGCGGGGTCACCCGGGGCCGGTGTCGCCACCTCGTCAGGCCGGTCGTCAGCCCCGGCTCAGGGCGCCGTAGCGGAACTTGAACGACGCGTCGAGCGTGTCACCCGCGCCCTGGACGCCGGTCCGGACGACGGCGACCTGCGAGCCCTGCAGGTAGGGCACGGTGGACAGGTCCGCGGCGACGAGGTCCTGGATCTGCTCGATCAGGGCCGTCCGCTGGGCCGGGTCCGCCGTGGCCAGCTGCTGCAGGATCAGGTCGTTGACCTGCTGGTTCTCGTAGTGGTTGGAGAGGAAGTTCTCCAGCTTGAAGAACGGCGACAGGTAGTTGTCGGCGTCCGAGTAGTCCGGGAACCAGCCCAGCTGGTAGGCGGGGTACACGTCGGCGACGCGGTCCTCGGAGTACTGCACCCACTCGGTGGTCTGCAGGTCGACCTGGAACAGGCCGGTGGACTCCAGCTGGTCCTTGATCAGGGCGTACTCGTCACCGGAGGACGGCCCGTAGTGGTCGTTGGAGTACTGCAGGGACAGCTGCACCGGGGTCTGCACACCGGCGGCCTGCAGCACCTGCGCGGCCTTGTCGGCGTCCGGGCCGCCGTTGCCGTCGCCGTAGAGCTCGCGCAGCGACTCGGTGGCGCCGGTCAGGCCGTCGGCGACGTAGGAGTACAGCGGCGTGTAGGTGCCGCGGTAGACCTGGTCGGCGATCTCCTGCCGGTCGATCAGGTTGGCCACCGCCTGGCGGACGGCGAGCGCCTTGGCCGGGTCGGCGTCGGGCTGGGTGGCGCCGAAGGGCTGGGTGTTGAAGTTGAAGACGATGTAGCGGATCTCGCCACCGGGGCCGTCCACGACCTCGACCTCGTCGTTGCCGCGCAGGTCGTCGATGTCGGTCGCGCTGAGGCTGCGGAAGGCGACGTCGATGTTGCCCTCCTCGATGTCCAGCTTGAGGTTCGAGGCGTCGGCGTAGTAGCGGACGTTGACCCGGTCGGTCTTCGGCGCGCCCAGGAGGCCCTGGTAGTCGGGGTAGGCCTCGTAGGAGATCAGGTTGTTCTGGTCGTAGTTGGTGATCGTGTACGGGCCGTGGAAGGCCTCGCCGTCGACGATCTCCTGGTCGGTGGTCAGCTCGGTCGCCGAGAAGACGTCCTCGTCGACGATCGGCCCGACCGGGCTGGACAGCACCTGCGGGAAGGTCTGGTCGTTGGGCTGGGTGAGCCGGAAGACGACGGTGGTGTCGTCGACGACCTCGACGCTGCCCAGGTTGGCCAGCAGCGACGACGGGCCGTTGGGGTCGGCGATGGCGACCTGGCGGTCGAAGGAGAACTTGACGTCCGAGGCGGTCAGGTCGTTGCCGTTGGCCCACTTCAGGCCCGGCTTCAGGGTGACCGTGTAGTCGGTGGGGGAGGTGAACTCGGCCGACTCGGCGATGTCCGGCACGACGTCCGGGCTGCCGAAGTCGGTGTTCATGAGGAACGGGAACACCTGGTTCATGACGGCGAACGAGCCGTTGTCGTAGGAACCCGCGGGGTCCAGCGTCGTGATCTTGTCGGTGGTGCCGATCGTCAGCGCGTCCCCGCCGCCGCCGCCACCCGAACCACCGTCGTCGCCGTCGCTCCCGCCGCACGCGGTCAGCGCCAGCGCGGTGACCGCGAGGCCGGCCGTGGCCGCGCGCATGCGGCGGCCGGTCAGAACGGAACTCATCCGCCTACCTTCGTTCTTCCTGGGATCCCCCGCGGGCGCCGGACATCATCCGCGCCGCGGCGGGGTATGGGTGTTGGTTACCCATGCGTAGCACAAGGCGGTTCCGTCGCCGGAATCCGCTGGATGACTGTTATCGCCTCGTGACTGCGCCTCGCCGGCGCCCCCACGCGAGCCTGCGCACGGCGGGGGTCCTGCTCACGCGTCGATGCGGCGGCGACCCTCGAACGCCCGGCCGAGGGTGACCTCGTCGGCGTACTCCAGGTCACCGCCCACCGGCAGCCCGCTGGCCAGCCGGGAGACGGCCAGGCCCATCGGCCCGACCAGCCGGGCGAGGTAGGCGGCGGTCGCCTCCCCCTCGAGGTTGGGGTCGGTGGCGATGATCAGCTCGGTGACGGTGCCGTTCATCAGCCGGGTCATCAGCTCCTTGACCCGCAGGTCGTCGGGGCCGACACCCTCGATCGGGCTGATCGCGCCGCCGAGCACGTGGTAGCGGCCGCGGAACTCGCGGGTGCGCTCGATCGCGACGACGTCCTTGGGCTCCTCGACGACGCAGATGACGTCGTCACTGCGCCGCGGGTCGCGGCAGATGCGGCACTGCTCGCCCTCGGCGACGTTGTAGCAGGTCACGCAGAAGCGCACCTCGGCCTGGACCCGCTGCAGCGCCGCCACCAGGCGCCCGACGTCGGCGGACTCCGACGCGAGCAGGTGGAAGGCGATGCGCTGGGCACTCTTCGGCCCGACGCCGGGGAGCCGGCCGAGCTCGTCGATGAGGTCCTGGACGGCCCCCTCGTACACGGTGTTCCTCCAGTCGCGGAGGGGATGCTGCGGCTCAGAGGCCGGGCAGCCCCAGGCCGCCGCCGAGGCCGCCGGCGAGCGGCCCCATCCGGCTGGCGGTGAGTTCGTTGACCTGGCGCGAGGCGTCGCGCACGGCGGCGACGACGAGGTCCTGCAGGGTCTCGACGTCGGACGGGTCGACCGCCTCGGGGGCGATGGTGACCGCGGACAGCTCGCCCTGCCCGGTCATCGTCGCGGTGACGAGACCGCCGCCGGCCGAGCCGGTCACGGTCTCCTGCGCCAGCTGCTCCTGCGCGGCAGCCAGCTGCTGCTGCATCTGCTGCGCCTGCTCGAGCAGACGTGCCATGTCGGGCTGACCACCGGGGAACATGCCCCGAGAGTAGGCCGCGGGTACGACCGACGCCGGTACCGACGGGCCGAGCACCTTCTTCAACCAACGGGTTGACAACGCTCCGAGCAGAGGTCCACCCTCTTGTTCAACCGACTGGTTGAACAGGAGGGAGGTCTCCCGATGGCCGCCGATCCGCTCTCCCGGGTCTTCGCGGCCCTGGCCGATCCCACCCGACGCGACATGGTCGCCCGGCTCGCGGTGGCCGACGCCACCGTCGGCGAGCTCGCCGAGCCCTACGACGTGAGCGTCCAGGCCGTCTCCAAGCACCTGCGCGTGCTCGAGGACGCCGGCCTGGTCACCCGCAGCCGCGACGCCCAGCGCCGTCCGGTCCACCTGGAAGCGGAGGTCTTCGACCTCATGACGAAGTGGATCGAGCGCTACCGCCGTCAGGCCGAGGAGCGCTACCGCCGCCTCGACGACGTCCTCCGGTCCATGCCGGACGACGACACCCCCACCCGCACACCACCGGAAGGGAACCCGACATGACCACCGCCACGCACGAGACGCAGATCACCGCCGACACCGAGGTCCCGCTGATCCGGATCACCCGCGAGTTCGACGCCCCGCCGTCGAAGGTGTTCCGCGCCCACACCGACCCCGACCTGCCCGTCCAGTGGCTCGGACCGCGGGGGCTGGAGATGTCGATCGACCACTACGACTGCCGCACCGGAGGCTCCTACCGCTACGTGCACCGGCAGGACGGCGAGGAGTACGGCTTCCACGGCTGCTTCCACGAGGTGCGGCCCGACGAGCTGATCGTGCAGACCTTCACCTTCGAGGGGATGCCCGACGGCGTCGCGCTGGAGAAGCTCGTGCTCGAGGACCTCGGCGACGGCCGGACCCGGCTGACCTCGACGTCGCTGGTCGACTCCTTCGCCGACCGGGACGCCATGGTGGCCAGCGGCATGGAGGTCGGCATCCGCGAGGGCTACGAGCGCCTCGACGAGGTCCTCGCCCGCGGCTGACCCGCGTCCGGGACGTCACGCACGCTGCGGGCGGGCCCTGGAGGGGTCGTCAGTCGTCGATGGGGCGGGCGCCGAGCTGGGCCCGCAGCAGCGACAGCGCCGCCTGCTCGGGGTCGACCACCGGCTCCGGCTCGCGCTCCCCCGCCCCCTCCGCGGCCCGCTCGGCCATCAGCTCGCGGGCCTCAGCGACCTCCGCGGCCCGCGCCGCCTCACGCGCGGCCTCCGGGGCGACGGCGGGCCCGCCGCTGCGGGACGTGGCGCCCTCGACGACGACCTGCACCTTCCAGCGCACGCCGAGCAGCTCCTGCAGCGACTGCCGGACGACGTCCTTGTTCAGGTCGTCGCCGAGCATCTTGGCCAGCGCCGGCGAGGTGGCGGCGAGGGTCAGGGTGCCGTTGCCCAGGTCGTGCACCTGCGCGCTCTTGAGCAGCGCCTCGGTCGTGCGCTTGTGGCCGCGGACGACCTTCAGCAGCTCGGGCCACACCCGGCGGACGTCGGCGGTGGTGAGCTCGCCGTCGCCGGCCGGCTGCTCCGGCTCGGCCGAGACCACCGGGGTCGGCTCACCCCCGCGCGGCGCCGGCGAGGACTCCGCCGCGGCCCGGGGTGCGGTGTCGGCGGCCGGCCGGGGCTGCTCGAGGCGGGCCGCCGCCGCGGCCGCCGCGGCGGGGCGGGGCTGGTGCGGCCAGTCCTCGTCGTCGGTGGGCTCCGGCGGCAGGGGGATGTCCGGCTCGCCGTCGGCGACGCGGGGACGCCGCCGCTCCTCCGCCGGCGCGGGCGCCTGCTCCGGGGCCGCGGGCGGCGCGGGCCGGCGGGCGGGAGCAGCACCGGAGCCGGGCGGGGTCGTCGCCGGCCAGCCGTCGTCGGACACCGGCGCCGGGCGCGCAGCCGACGCGCCCGAGCCGGGCGGCGTGGTCGCGGGCCAGCCGTCGTCGGCGGCCGGGCGGGCCGGGGCCGGGGCAGCGGGCTGCGGCTCGGCCGCCGGCCGGGGCGGTGCCGCGGCCGCGGCCGGCGCGGTCGCGGCGGGCCCGGGTGCTGGGGTCGCGGACCGCTCCGCGGGCGGTGCGGCCGCGGGCGGTGCGGCGGCGGGCGGTGCAGCCGCGGGCCGCTCCACGGGCGCGGCCGTGGCGGCCTCGGCCACCTGCGACCTGCGCACGAACTCCCGCCGCGGCCCGCTGGGCTGCGCGGGCGCGGGCTCCGGCGGGGCGTCGTCCACCGGCGGACGACGGACCTCCGCGGGCGCCTCGGCGATCGCTCCCCCACCCGCCCGCCCGGCGTGCTCGCCGGCGATCGACATCCGGCGCTCGAGGCGCTCCAGCCGCTGGAGGGTGGCCACCGCCGAGTCGTCGGTGCCGGGCAGCAGCATGCGCGCGCAGACCAGCTCGAGCAGCAGGCGCGGCGCCGTCGTCCCCCGCATCTCGGTGAGGCCCTCGTGGACGGTGTCGGCCATCCGCGACAGCGTCGCCGAGCCCAGGGCCCGGGCCTGCGAGGTCATGAGGTCCAGCCGGTCGGGCGGGCAGTCCAGCAACCCGCTGCCGCCGGCGTCGGGGACGGCGTCGAGCACGATCAGGTCGCGCAGCCGGTCGAGCAGGTCGGTGGCGAAGCGGCGCGGGTCGTGCCCGGCCTCGACCACCCGGTCGACCGCGCGGAAGACGCCGGGCGCGTCGTGCGCGGCGAGGGCGTCGATCGTCTCGTCGAGCAGGGCGTCGTCGGTGACGCCGAGCAGCCCGACGGCGCTCTTGTAGGTGACCCCCTCGGGCCCGGCCCCGGCCAGCAGCTGGTCGAGGATCGACAGCGAGTCGCGCACCGAGCCACCCCCCGCGCGCACCACCAGCGGGAACACCGTGGGCTCGACCTGCACGCCCTCGGCGGCACAGGTCTTCTCCAGCAGGCCGCGCAGCGTCGTCGGCGGCACCAGCCGGAACGGGTAGTGGTGGGTGCGCGAGCGGATGGTGGGGAGCACCTTGTCCGGCTCGGTGGTGGCGAAGACGAAGACCAGGAACTCCGGCGGCTCCTCGACCACCTTGAGCAGGGCGTTGAAGCCCTGCGTGGTCACCATGTGCGCCTCGTCGACGATGTAGACCTTGTAGCGGCTGCTCACCGGCGCGAAGAAGGCCCGCTCGCGCAGGTCGCGCGCGTCGTCGACACCACCGTGGCTGGCCGCGTCGATCTCGATGACGTCGAGCGAGCCGGGGCCGTCGGGGGCCAGCGCGACACAGGAGGCGCACACCCCGCAGGGCGTGGACGTCGGCCCCTGCTCGCAGTTCAGCGACCGGGCGAGGATCCGCGCCGAGGAGGTCTTGCCGCACCCGCGAGGGCCGCTGAACAGGTAGGCGTGGTTGATCCGCCCGCCGTCGACGGCGTTGACCAGCGGGGTGGTCACGTGCTCCTGGCCCACCACCTCGGCGAAGGTCGCCGGGCGGTACTTCCGGTAGAGCGCCAGTGCCACGGGGCGAGGTTACGTGGGACGGGCGACGGATCGGCGCACCACCGGTGTGACCCCGTCGCGGCCGGGCCGGCAACGAAGGGACCCCCCGCGCACCCGCCAGAGCCCGCTTATCCTTGCTGCCTTCCGGCCCTGGGGAGGTTCACAGGATGACGCCACGCGAGGGGTCGCCTCCCACTGTAGGTCACAACTCGCGGGACGCCGTCGCAGCCCCCCACTACTCTTCGTCGGCATGACGCCCCGGCGCGCCCTCGTCCTGCCCCCGCCCCGCTCCTGACCCGGAGCACCGCGGGCTGACCCCGCCCGGCACCGCGCCGGGCACCTGCGCCGTGCTCCGGACCGCCTCCCCGATCCGGACCAGCGACCAGGAGCGTCATGTCCACCCCCACCCGCGCCGCGACCAGCGGCTCCCCGGCCGCGCCTGCGACCGGCGGTTTCCTCTTCGTCGTCCTCGCCGCCCTGTGCTGGGGGACGGCCGGTGTGAGCGGCCGCGTCGTCGCCGACCGCACCGACCTCGGTCCCCTCGACATCGCCTGGCACCGCATGGCGATCGGCGCCGTCGTGCTGCTCGCCGCGCACGTCCTCACCCGGCGCCGGCGCGCCGGCGCGGCCGTCCCGCTCACCCGCCCGGTCGCCGTGCGGCTCGCGCTGGTCGCCGCCGGGCTGGCCGCCTACCAGCTGGCCTACTTCGCCGCCGTCGCGGGGGCCGGGGTGAGCGTGGCCACCCTCGTCGCGCTCGGCCTGGCACCGCTGCTGATCGCCCTGGGCGCGGCCCTGCTGGGCCACGGCCGGCCGGACCGGGCGACGCTGCTGGCACTCGGCACCGCGCTCACCGGGCTGGGCCTGCTGGTGGGGCTCACCGCCGGCGCCTCGGCCGGGACGGCGGTGCTGCTGGGCGCCCTGCTCGCGGTCGGCTCCGCCCTCGGCTACGCCGTGGTGACCCTGGCCAGCGGGGCGGTGCCGGCCGGCGTCCCGGTGACGCTGGCCGGCTTTGCCGGTGGGGCGCTGCTGCTCACCCCGGTGGCGCTGGCGGCCGGCCTGCGGCTGACCGGCGAGCCGGTCGCCCTGCTCACGCTGCTGTACCTGGGGGCGGTGCCCAGCGCCGCCGCCTACGCGCTGTTCTTCCGGGGCCTGCGCACGGTGCCGGGCGCGGTGGCGGCGATCGTCACCCTGCTGGAGCCCGTGACGGCGACGGTGCTGGCCACCGCCTTCCTCGGCGAGCGGCTCCCGGTGGGCGCGCTGCTCGGCGGGCTGCTGGTGCTCGTCGCCGTGGCCGGGCTCTACCTGCGCCGGCTGGGCGCCCGGGACGTCGCCGCCGAACCGGGGGCCTGAGACGCACGGAGGCCGGGCCCCGCTGGTGCGGGACCCGGCCTCGGGTGCGGAGGATGGGAGATTCGAACTCCCGAGGGGTTGCCCCCAACCCGCTTTCCAAGCGAGCGCCATAGGCCACTAGGCGAATCCTCCAACTGCGCGGGCCAGGATACCGGGCGCCGTCCGGCCGGTCAGCCGCGGCACCCGGCCGGGGCCGGATCCGGGCGGGCGCGGGGCGGTGTTTCCCGGCGGTCGGGTGGGGCAGGGTGGTCCGGAACGGGATCACCCCGCCCGTGCAACACGAGAGGACGCCCCCATGAGCGAGACCGAACAGCTCCGTCCCGACGTCGTGGAGGCCATCGTCGCGGTGCTCCACGGCGCCGACCCCTCCGGCCTGCCGCCGACGGCGACCAAGGAGGAGAAGGACGCCGCGAAGGACCGCTACCTGTCGGAGTTCGTCGCCGAGCGCAGCAAGCGCGACCGGCAGACACGGGCGTGGGAGCTGCTGCTCACCCGCAGCTACGACGAGCCGCCGACCTGGGAGCGGCTCTTCGACGACCTCCCCCCCGACGCCGCCCACGAGCTCGGCGAGCTCTACGACGCACTGCCGGCCGGGGCACAGGAGGAGTACGCCCGCCGCTTCGGCGTCCCCAGCGGCGTCTGACCGGCACGCACGGCGGGTTCGCCGGACAGGACGCTGCCTCGATGACTGCACCGGGCCACCTGGTCGCCGGACGCTACCGGCTGGTCGCGCGCATCGGCGGTGGCGGCATGGGTGCGGTCTGGCTCGGCCGCGACGAGCGGCTCGGCCGCCAGGTGGCGGTCAAGCAGGTGCTGCCGCCGGCCGGTGCCGGCCCGTCGGCCGTCGACCAGCAGCGCCAGCGGGCGCTGCGGGAGGGGCGGATCGCCGCCCGGTTGAGTCACCCGCACGCCATCTCCGTGTTCGACGTGGCGGTCGAGGACGGCGCGCCGTGGCTGGTCATGGAGTACCTGCCCTCGCGCAGCCTGGCGGAGGTGGTGCAGGAGGACGGCGTCCTGCGGGTGGACCAGGTGGCGCAGATCGGGGCGCAGGTCGCCGACGCGCTGGTCGCCACGCACGCCGCGGGCATCGTGCACCGCGACGTGAAGCCGGCCAACGTGCTCATCGGGCAGGGGCCGGACGTGGAGGGCCTGGTCAAGATCACGGACTTCGGCATCTCCCACGCCACCGGGGACGTGACGCTCACGCAGACCGGCCAGATCACCGGCACGCCGGCGTTCCTCGCGCCCGAGGTGGCACAGGGCGCCGAGATGACGCCCGAGAGCGACGTGTTCTCCCTGGGCGCCACCCTGTACACCTGCCTGGAGGGCCAGCCCCCGTTCGGCATGGACGACAACGCCCTGCGGTTGCTGCACCGTGTGGCCGCGGGCGGCCCCCTGCCCCCGCGCCGCGCCGGCTCCCTCACCGGGCCGCTGACCCGGATGCTCGCCGACGACCCGGACCAGCGGCCGACGATGACCGAGGTCCGCGACGAGCTGGCCCGGCTGGCGGCCGGCCGGGACGGTGACCCGACCACGGTGCTGCTCGCCCGGACCATCCTGCGTTCCTCGACCAACCGGCAGCGGACCATGGAATGGGCCACCGGCGCAGCCCCGGCCGTCGCCGCCGGGGCCGGCGACACCGGGGTGCAGGGCGCGCCGCCCGCCGCATCGCCGCCCACGCCTCCTCCGTCCGCCGGCGGCCCGCCCCCGGCGACGCCGTCGCCGCCGGTGTCGGTGGGCAGCGCCCGGCCCCGACGGCGCCGGCCGTGGCTCGTCGCGGCGCTCGTGCTCGTGCTCCTGCTGGCCGGCGGTGGGCTCCTCTGGTCCACCACCCGCGGCGGCGATCCCGGGACGACGGCCGACGCAGGCGGCACGCCGTCCCCGTCGCAGGTCGACGACTCGCCGGGTTCCGCGCCGCCCGACAGCTCCGCCGCCGAGTCGACGTCCGCCGACGAGACCGCCTCCGCACCCGACGACGACTCCGCGGACGCTCCGGCCGACGAGCCGGAGGCCGTCGCCGAGCAGACGCTGGAGGAGTACTACGCGTTCCTGCCCGAGGACCCGGACGCGGCCTACGCGATGACCGGCCCCACCCTGCGGAACGCCGCCGGCCGCGACTACTACCGGGACTTCTGGGCGCCGTGGTCGGAGGTGGAACTGGCCGGCCTGCGTGACGTCGAGGAGGACGAAGGCGTGATCACCGCGACGTCGGAGGTGCGCTTCACGCGGGACGACGGCAGCTCGGAGGTGGAGTTGCACGAGCTGCGGTTCACCCAGGACGACGACGGCCGGTGGCTCGTCGACCTCGACCGGTACGTCCAGACCATCGGCTGACCACCGCCCCACGAACGACGGGAGGACGACACCAGCCGTCGACGGGTCCTGCGGTGCGGCTCGTTCGGCGTCGGTGCGCGGCCACACGCACGAGGGCCCGGGGGCGGGCTCGGCCACCGGGCCCTCCGCGCGATCAGCCGGTCACTCCCACGTACCGCAGGTCGGCGGAGTAGGCGGGGCGGTAGCCCTCCGGGAAGGCGGCCTCGTCGGTCCAGGCACTCGGCGGGGAGTGCGCCAGGATCGGGACGTTCTTCCGGATCTCCTTCTCCTCCTCGACCATCCTGTGGATGCCGGGGAGCCGGTCCTCCGGTGTCGCGCCCTCCAGTGCCCCCAGCCAGGCCTCCTGGAACTCGGGGGTGGTGGTGTTCCAGGGGTTGGAGAACTGGCCGGGGAGGTTGTGTTGGTAGGCGCTCGTCACGTCGTAGAACGGGGGTGCCATGCCGGGCATCACGTTGCCCTCCTGGCGACCGAAGAAGGTGACGCCGGCGCTCGATGCCTCGATGACCCGGCTGGTGCCCCGTAGGCCCACCTCGGCCAGCATCGGCAGGAGCGCCTCGGCCACGGCGCGGTGGTCGTCCAGGCTGGGCACGACCATCTCGAAGTCGACCCCGTCGGGGTACCCGGCCTCCGCCAGCAGCTGCCGGGCCTTGTCCGGGTCGTAGCTCCACCGCGGGTCGTCCGGGTGCACGTCCTCGTGGTGGGCCCAGTACTCCGGCGGCATGAACTGCGCCACCGGAGTGCTCAGCCCGAAGAACACGCCGTCGGCGATGGCCTGCCTGTCGATGGCGTGCTCCAGCGCCTGACGGACCCGGAAGTCGTCGAACGGCGCCTTCCCGGTGTTCATGTACATCTGCAGGACCGTCAGGCTCTCCGACGGTGCGGTGTTCAGGCCGAGCTGGGCCGTCTGCTCGGCCTGCGAGGGGTCGAGGTAGGTCAGCTCCGCCTGTCCGGTCTGCAGCATGTTCAGCCGGGTGGTGGCCGTCGTCTGGATGTAGATCTCGTAGTGGGCGGCACCGGCGGCCTCGGGATCCCAGTAGTCCTCGTTCCGGTCGTACCGGGAGACCTGGCCGGGGACGTACTCGGTCAGCGTGGCGAACCCGGAGCCGACCGGGTTCTGGTCCAGGTCGGGGTTGTCGAACGCCGCCGGGCTGGCCATCGAGCCGACGTTGCTGCTGAACATCGCGGGCAGGTTGCCACCCGGACCGGACAGGTTGACGCGCACGGTGTACTCGTCGACCACCTGCACGTCGGACACCCGCGCCAGCGCACCCTTGTGCACGCTCTCCGGCAGGGTCATCGCCCGGTCGAGGTTGGCCTTGACCGCTTCGGCGTCGAAGTGCGTGCCGTCGATGAAGTCGACGTCATCACGCAGTTTCATGACGAAGGCGGTCTCGTCGTCGACGAACTCCCACTCCGTGGCCAGCTGAGGAACGAGGTCGCCGTCCGCCTCCTCGCGGATCAACTGGTCGTAGACCAGCCGGAGGAAGATCATGTCGAAGGCGTTCGACGACCGGGCCGGGTCGAAGTTCGTCGGGTTCTGCACGAAGACGTACCGGAACGTGCCATCCGGATCGCGCTGGTCGTAGTTCGCGCCGATGGTGTCGAGGCCCTGCGAGACGCCTGCGGCCCGGCCGCCCTCGCTCTCACCCCCTGATCCGCCGTTCGAGGCGCCGCCGCAGGAGGTCACCGTCAATCCGGTGACCACCAGGGCGCTGAGCAGCCATCTGGTCCGCCGGCCGCGCATCGTCCTCGCTGGGTTCCTCATGAGACCTTCCTGCCGTCACGGAGAGCGGAGAGGTCGGCGGGGCCGTTCGGCCGGCGCGTTCCGTCGACCGACGCTAAGGGCGCGACGCCGGGCCGGACACGGACGCCCGCACACCCGATGGCCGCGGAAAGTGGCCCCGCGCACATGTCCCCCTCGTCGCCTCGCCAGCGACGGTGGTGCGCGACGTCGGGGACGTCGATCACCCATCCCTGCTGGAAGGAGGGCGACGATGGCGCAGCTCGAGGGGAAGACCGCCGTCATCACCGGCTCGGGTCGCGGCCAGGGTCTCGCCGCGGCGCTGTTGTTCGCCGCCGAGGGCGCGCGGGTCGTGGTCAACGACCTCGACCCGGGATCGGTGGACGAGGCCGTGGCGGAGATCCGTGGCGCGGGGGGCCAGGCGGTGGGCGTCGTGGGTGACGTCTCCGATCCCGACGACGTGCAGCGGATCCTGGGTGCGGCCCAGGGGTTGGGCGGCCTCGACGTCCTCTACAACAACGCCGGGATCGGCAACTCGGCGACCAGGCGGTTCGGCATCGGGATGAGCGACATCGTCAACTGCACCCTGGAGGACTGGAACCGCATCATCGCCATCAACCTCACCGGCTCCTTCCTGACCTGCAAGTACGGCATCCCGATGCTCATCGAGCGGGGTGGCGGCGCCATCATCAACACCGCCTCCATCCACGCGATCGTCGGCATGTCCAGCGCGCACGCCTATTCAGCGACCAAGGGCGGGCTGACGGCGATCACCCGCGCGATCGCCGTCACCTACGGGCCGCAGGGCGTCCGGTGCAACGCGATCCTGCCGGGCGTGGTGGAGACCGAGATGATCGGCGACGCGCTCGCCTCCCCGGAGATCCGCGACCGGTTCGTCCAGGGGACGCCGTCGCGCCGCGCCGGTACCGCCCAGGACATGGCCGACGTCGCCCTGTGGCTGGCCGGCGACGGCTCGTCGTTCGTCAACGGCCAGGACATCGTCGTCGACGGCGGGGCGTCGATCTACACGGCCCTGATCGCCGGCCGGAGCTCCCGGTGACCCCGGCGGTGCCGGCGGCCGCGACGCCGTTGACCCCCGAGGAGGCGCAGCGGAAGTACGCCGAGGAGCGGGCGAAGCGGCTGCGCGCCGACGGGCTCGACCAGTACGTCCACCTCGAGGGCGACCTGGAGCGCCTCGCCGAGGACCCGTGGGCGGAGACCGACGGATCGCGCGACCCGATCGAGGCCACCGTCGACGCGGTGCTGCTGGGCGCCGGCCTGGCCAACCTGCAGATGGCCGTGTGGCTGCGCGAGGTGGGCCTCGAGCGGATCATGATGATCGACAAGGCCGCCGACGTGGGCGGCACCTGGTACTGGAACCGCTACCCGGGCGCGCAGTGCGACACCGAGTCGCACGTCTACCTGCCGCTGCTCGAGGAGACCGGGTACATCCCGACCGAGAAGTACGCCCGGCAGCCGGAGATCCTGGAGCACTGCCGGCGGATCGCGCGGCACTTCGACCTGTACCGCGACGCCGTCTTCCAGACCGAGGTCCAGGAGGCCCGCTGGGACGACGCCGACTCCCGCTGGGTGGTCAGCACCAACCGCGGCGACACCATCCGCAGCCGGTACCTCGTCGTCGCCCCCGGACGCCTGCAGAACCCGAAGCTGCCCGGGATCAAGGGCATCGAGTCGTTCCGGGGCCGCAGTTGGCACACCAGCCGGTGGGACTCCGCCTTCACCGGGGAGGACCTGGAGAACCTGGCCGACAAGCGGGTGGGCGTCATCGGCACCGGCGCCACCGGCATCCAGGTCGTGCCGCGGCTCGCCGAGGCCGCGAAGGAGGTGTTCGTGTTCCAGCGGACGCCGGCCGCGCCCTGGGCGCGCAACAACGCCCCCACGCCCGAGGACTTCGGCAAGGACCTCGAGCCGGGCTGGCAGTACCGGCGCATGTGGAACTTCACCGCGGTGTCCACCGGTTTCCCCGCCCCGGACGGCGAGCCGGACATGGTGCAGGACGGCTGGACGGAGATCGCCCAGTTCCTCGCCTCGGCCACCGCCGCGGGGAAGCCCCTCCAGCACGCCGATCTCGAGGTCATGGAGCGGATCCGCAACCGGGTCGACGAGGTGGTCGAGGACCCCGACGTCGCGGCGGCGCTCAAGCCGTACTACAGCTACGGCTGCAAGCGCCCCAACTTCCACGACGAGTTCCTGACCTCGTTCAACCGGCCGAACGTGCACCTGGTCGACACCGACGGCCGGGGCCCGGACGAGATCACCGAGCACGCCGTGGTGGTGGACGGCCGGGCCCACGAGGTCGACGCCCTGGTGTTCGCCACCGGCTTCGACCTGGGCATGGGCTTCCTCTACGGCACCGGGCTGCGCATCATCGGCCGCAGCGGGGAGCTGCTGTCGGACAAGTGGTCAGCGGGTCTGCGGACGCTGCACGGGATGCACACCCACGACTACCCGAACGCGTTCTTCTTCGGCTTCACCCAGACGGCGTTCTCGGTCAGCTACACGCACATGGCGCTGGAGCAGACCAAGCACGCCGCGCACATCATCGCCGAGGCCGAGCGGCGCGGTGCGGTGATCGAGGCGACGAAGGAGGCGGAGGACGAGTACGTGCACCACGTCCGCAGCCGGAGCATGAGCCCGCAGGTGATCGCGGCGCTGAACGCCTGCACCCCCGCCGCGGGCAACAACGAGGGGAATGCCGCCGACCCGAACACGTTGGCGGCCGGGCGTTACCTCCCCGCCGGGAACACCTTCTTCGAGATGCTGCGGGCCTGGCGCGACGCGGGCGACTTCGCCGGGCTGACCCTCACCCCTCGGAACGGTTGCGGCGGTCAGCGCGCGTCGTAGTCCGGTGGTCGACGCGTCCAGCCGCGATCCCGGAGATGACGGACGCCCGGACCCACGTTCCGTGGGTCCGGGCGTCCGGGATGTCTCGCGACACCACATGGCGGCCCTTCGACAGAATCCCCATCCCCGCAGATCAACCGGCATTTCGACAGAAGGGGAATCGTGATCTTGCACAGGGTCGGTCCACGCGCTTGCACACCCTTGTGGTGCGCTGTGGCCCGCCCATTCGGGCGGGCCACAGCAGTGGAGCTAGGACGCCGATCGCATCCCCTCGGCCGGTGACGACCGCTCCCGACAGATCCGACAGACGTCGGGTGCGGGATTCTCCGTGGAGTGGAGCCGAGCTGCGTCAGTGGTGATCCACTCGTCCTGATGCCGTTCCCAGAGGCGCGGGTAGGACTTGCGTAGGGCCTTCTCTGTCTCGTGAACCGCCTGCCAGAGGAGGTCACCGCCCGGCAGGTCATGAGCGGTGTGCTCGATGGCGGCGACCGAGAGCCGTTCGCGTTGGGCCAGGAGGCGCCGCCGCAGGTAGTCGTGCAGCGGTTCGGGCTTCTGCGAGCCCGGGTCGTGTGGGTTGGAAGACATCGTGTTCTCCGTGCCGATCGGCGTCCTCGGCACCTGCTTCGTCGGTGCCGGGTGACGCGGACGGGGCCGGACCCCGTCCGCATCACCCCTGGGCGCGCCCCGCGAGATAACAACCCGCGCGGTGCCCCGGCCGGTGCTCAGTCCCTCAGCTAGCTCAAGATGAGCCGCGCCTCGTGGGCCAGGTTGGACAGCCGGGCCTCGAGCCTGCCGAGTTCGCGCGCACAGTCGAACGACTGATCGGTGCTGTCGCACTGCATGCAGGCTCGGGGAATCCGCTCGAGGCGCGCCAGCAGCAGCTCCGCAGCAGCGCGGAGCACGGCGAACTGCTGCGGGCCGGGCCCCCAGGACAGCGGGAGAGGCAGCCGTCCGGTGGGCAGCCCGAGGACCTCGGCGGCCCGGGCCAGCATGGCCCGGTCCGACAGCGTGGCGATCCGGTCCGAGGGCCACGGCTCGTGGCGGTCGGCGACGGACGGGAAGGGGAGCACGGACATTCCGGCACCTCCAACGATGGCGACCCTTCCGGGCCGTGGCGGGCGATCCGCGCCGACAGCCGTGCCGCCGCCTCAGTCCCCAGCATTCGACCGGCCGGGCTGCTCGGCGGCCTCGTAGCCTCGGCGGCGCAGAACGAGACCGACCCCTCGGTTCCTCGTGCGAGGGACCGAAGGGGTCGGTGGGGGTGCTGCAAGGAGCTACGCAGCCTCTGTGCCGTTATCAGGGGCCTCGCCGAGCTCCTCGGCGTCGACCTCGCGCCAGCCGTAGAACTGGGGATCGGGCCGCAGCAGCGAGTCCTCGCTACCGGCGGTCTCCTCGTTCCACCTGCGGGCGATGCGGAGGTTGTACGCGGCGGTCACGATCGCAACCATCAGTGCGGTGCGGGCATGGCCGACAACCTGGAGCCATCCGCGGGTCACGTGCTCGGTGTTCCGGTTTTTGAGGTTCCCGAACACGCCCTCGATGTGCGTCCGGCGGGCGAAGGACCGGATCCATTCGACGCTGCCCCAGTAGTAGCGCTGCCGCACCTTCGGCGTGACCGATCCCGGCAACTTCACGGTGCGCTGCGTGCAGATCTGCGGCGCGGTGTCGAGGTCCGGCGGGTTGTCGATGGTGGGGATCTGGCCGGCGGGCAGGTGCATGCTCAGCTCCTTGAGCGGGCATCGCACCTGTCCGGCGGTGGCCGGGCATTCGTACCGTTCCTTGCCCTTGTCCTTGCCCTTGCCCTTGCGGCTGGGGCCAGCGGTACGCCGGCAGGCGTAGGCGCGCCGTTCCTCGATCTGAGCGACGAACTCGCGTGTCCGTCGCTCGGTCTCCGACTCCAACTCCTCCTCGTTCGGGTCTCCCAGGACTGTGCCGTCGGCCAGCTTCAGCTTCACCGGCCGCTTGATGTCGACGAGGTCGTCGGGCAAGCAGGGGCAGTGCGGCCATCCGGCGACGATCCGCATCCCCTCGTGGTCGCGAACGCCGTGGTCGTTGGCGTGCAGATCGACGACCTGCTCGATCCACAGGTCACAGATGGGGAAGGCCCACCGTTCCGGCAGCTTGTAGGACCAGGCCCGGTCGACCATTAGCTGCTTGATCGGATAGCCCTCGGTCTGTATCCGCTCGATGACCGGCAGCGTGCTCTCCGGATCGTCGCTCGATGCCGGCCACAGAATGCACCGCTTAACCAGGTGGGGGTAGGGCTGCGTGTCACCGACATGCTCCACCCGGGCCAGCGCGTAGAAGTCCGGTCGATCACCGACTGCAGCAGCTCGCCCCGCTGCGCACGATCCGCGTCATCGAGTACAGGGTGTGACCCGGACAGGAAACCGAGCCGGTCGCCGATCTGGTTGACCATGTTCTCGATCGGACGGCGCGTGATGGTGCGCTCGACGCCCTGCTTGTCGCGGTAGCGGACGCCGAGTTCCCACTGCATCTCGAACCTGATCTGCCGGGTGAGGACGCGGTGGATGTTCTCGTAGGTCATCGCGGGCGCGTGCCAGCTGGTGAGCAGCATTCCGGCGAGTGCCGTCTCGACGGTCAGCCGGCTGCGGGCGCCCCGCCCGTCGGGACTGAGCACTGCGGCGAGGTGGGGTGCGACATCGGCGCGGCGTGCCCACTGGCACGCGCGGCCCACTTCGGTGTTGCGGATCATCGGGTACCTCCTACGAGCTAGATGAGGGACCCCGGCTGTGCGTTGAGCAGCCGGGTGGCGGTGTCGTCGTCGGGGAGGGGGGCGTAGGGCAGCAGGTCGACCAGCGGCCGGGCGGACCGCAGGCCTGCGGCCTGCAGCAGCACGGCGAGGGGAACGGGGACAGCCAGCAGCGCCGTCAGCCACGTGGTGCGCAGCCGGGCGACCTCGATGGCGATCTCGCTGCCGTCCGCGGTGACGGCGTTCTCGAAGGCGACGGTGCTGACGTTGCTGCGGCCGGGCTTCCGGCCGAGCAGGAGGCCGGACTTCCCGCGCCGCTCGCGCAGGTGCAGCTGGACGGCCTCGTGCAGGAGTTCGGCGTACTCGGCGCGGATCACGACGGTGCGCGGACGATCGCCACGCACACGCACACACGTCGCGGTCGTGCCGTCCGGCAGCTCCCGCACGAACACGTCGCAGGCGCGCACCCAGCGCAGGTCGCGGCCATCGAGTCCGCCGCCGTAGCCAGCGCGATCACCGCAGAGAGAGCACGACGGCGCCCCCTCGTCGGCTGATTGCGCGCCAGCCGGATGTGCCGCCTGCTCGGCCCGCGTGTACGGCGGCCGCACCGGCCGGTAGGGCAGCTTGGTGGGAGCCGGCCCGGGGCGCGCGGCCGCGAGCGCCGGCCGGATCTCCGACCTGCGAGTGGCGCGGGTTCCCGGCCGGGCGTCCGGCTGCCCCTCATGCTCGTACTGCCGAAACGTGACGTCGTCGAGGACGAGCGCGGCGAGGGAAACGGGGTCACCGCCGAACTGCGATGCCGTCCAGGCCAGGTAGTGGGCGAGGTGGCTGCCGAGGACCTTCGCCTTCCGGGCGTCTTGGGCGCCGCGGCGACGATGATCCGTCGGGCGAGGTCTTCCACCCGTCGCCACAGCACGGCGTCGACGTGCTTCGGCGTGTAGGCCGCGATCGCGCCCCGGACGTCCGGCTGCAGCTGCCGCCAGCCCTCGAGATCGGACAGCGGGGTGCTCAACAGGAGCGGGTCCGCCGCCGCCTGGTGCTGCTGCTGCGCGGCCTTCGCGGCCCGCAACAGCGCCGCGCGGCTCAGCCGCTGCGGCATCTGGGCCGCAGCGGGCGTCGTGGGAGTACCGGAAGTGGGCATGGGCAGCGCCTCCGGAGCCGCCGACGCGGGCACGTCACGTAGCGCCCTGACGACGTCAGCCCACTCGGGGCGACGGTGCTGCGGCCCCGCCTGATGGCATTCGACGCGAGGACGGGTGGCTCAGGCAGCAACGGCAGCAATGCGTCCAGTCGGATCCCGATCAGCGGCCGGAACGGCGTCACCGCCGCGGCGACCACGGACAGCGGGGTGTACGCGCGCTGGTGCGCGAGGAGCCACGCAGAGAGGGCCACCTCGTCGTCCAGACGGTCCCCGACGTCCGGCAGCAGCGGTTCGTGCCGGGCCAAGCCCTCGATGGCTCGCCGCAGCAGGGGGCCGCGTCGGTCAGCACGGCGACGGCGCGGTCACCGACCTAGACCACGCCGCCGGCCGCGTTGACGTCTGCGACGGTCACTCGGCCGGCAAGCGCCCCGGGAAGCGGGATGCCGAGCTACAGCGCAACCGCTGCTGCGGCCCGCCTGCCGGCCTCCCCCGGCGCCAGGCAGGAGGCCATGACCGCGGCCACGGGCCACAGGTCGACGGGCTTCTTCGCCGGCGGCCGATGGACGTCGACCTCCCGGCTGTGCTCCGGCGGCCGTCCCGCAAGTCCGCGCATCATCCGCCGCAGGCAGGCCCCGCGGATGGCGCGGGTCGACACGGACTTGCCCTCCCGCGCCAACTGCTCGCAGTGGGCTTTGATGGCCTCGTCGGTCAGCAGCGCGCGCAGATCCGGCGGCCTGGTGCGGTCCCAGTCGGTGGATCGTTGGAGGAACTGGCACAGGTAGGAGGCGAAGCCCTTGACCGATTCCGAACTGACGGGGTCCGCCTTGAAGACGGCTCCTTCCACCTGCTGCCGGGCAAGGAGCCACTCGCGTCCGCTGAGGCAGCTCGGGGTGTAGCTGGCAAACCGATCCCGCTTGGCGGTCTCGGATCGACGCGGGTCTGCGCCGTCGCGGCCCGGAGTGGGTCTTGGGCGTTCGCGGGGGTTCTGACGTGGTGACATGCCGACCCCGACGCGCGCCCAACCGACCTACCAACCGACCCGTTCATCGCGCAGCGGCACGATGAACAGGGGGAAAGAAGCGGGATGGTTGCCGGTGCCGGGTTCGCGTCCCGTCGGGGGCGCCGCAGACGGCGTCCCCGACGGCTGCAGGCCAGAGGTCAGCTCGTCCTATGAGGTATCCGCATCGCTGGCCGCCCGGACGCGTACCTGGCGCAGCCGCATCGGTTCGGGCAGAGGAAGAACCAGGACTCATGGGCGCTGCCCGCGGACGAGATCTCGCGCCTTGCCTCGCCACGCTCCAAGCGCGCGAAAGAGCGGATGGACGACCTCCTCTCCGATCTTCTGGCAGCTGCCACCCAGGACGGCTTCGCCTGGGGCGTCTTGACCGGCTTGAAGGACGCCGGCCTGACCCTTGAGCGGGGTGCGACCGGTTCGAACTGCCGTACACGTCCATGCAGCGTGTGGTGCACGGCGAATCATGGATGACCGCGGACGATCATGCCGAACTGATGCAGCTGGGCCCCAACGGCCAGACGACGCAAGTGGCCTTCAAGCGGGTCACGGCAGTCCGCAATCGGTTCCTCGAAACACGCCGCAGGGCTAGATCGAGACTGCGAGATGACGTTCATCACTTCGAGCCGGGAAGGTTGCGTGTCGCCGGAGGCCGCGGGTGGCGCTTCTCGGACCAGGTGCCCGTTCCTTGTGACGATGTCCTGGGTCGCCCCCATGTCGTGCGGGCCGACGGTGCTGTTGATCACCGCCTGCCGCCCCTACATCCCCGAATCGAGCAGGACCTGCGCGGCTACGCGCAGCGTCACCCTCGACAGCTGTACGAGTCGTTCCTGCTTCGGCCTTCCGAGAACTCAGCAGCCCGCCAGGTTGCTGGCGACCGTGCCCGGCGTGATCTGCTTCGCCTGTACCGGGAGGCGCGTGTCGGGCTTCTCGCATCGGAAGAACCGGTGGTGAGTCTCCGGATCTGGTTGGGGGGTCCCCTCTTCGTGGACCACCGTGCGAGAGGACGAAGACGGGGACTTGACGTGGGAGTCCGAGCCGCGCCGCCTTGTCGGTGTGGCTGTCGACGGGGTGTTCGGGCCGGAAGGGCTCGAGGCGAACATCCAGCTGGAGACGGCTTGGCTCGCGACCGTGTTGGCCGAAGGTCTGTCAGAAATCGACGGCCAGCTCGTCCTAGGGGTGACACGGACGAACGGTGAGATGCGGCCGACCCACGTCGCGGTGCTGGGCATCGGGCCAGACGTCACCGGCGACCTCGTCCCACGAGCGGTCGAGGTCGGGCTGGCCTGGGACGGGGACGGCCCGCCGCACCTAGGACCGATCAGCCCCTCGCCGTAGGCGAGAGCATCCGCGAATGCTCGATGCTCAGTGGTCCGAGCGATCAACGCTCGAAGCCGGATAGTCCACGGCAGATTCACTGGCGACTGCAGGCCAGGTCACGTCCATGCTTGGTAGTGGTGACAGCTCTGAATCTACTGACTGAAGCAGTTTGAGAATGCGACTGCCGCGCATGCGGTCCCCATCACCCCGGGCGTAGCCGTACATGTCCAATCCGAGGGCAGCAACCATCCGCGGCTCGCCGGCTGTCGTCACTCGCCACAGGACAGGATCAGACGCTTCGGGATAGATCAGCACCGCCAGAGGAGCTCTCACCGCGGTAGCGGTGGTCAGCGCTTGGAAGATGTGATCCCGCGATCGGTGGTAGTTGGGCACGCTGTACTTCGCCTCGAACGTCGCGACAACGGCGTCGCCACGGCGCATCAGCCCGTCTGGCTCGACGCTTCGAGCAGTGTGGATTCTGGATAGCGGCTGGTGTTGGGAACGACGTACCGGGGTCAACAACCCGTGGGTGCTGTGCGGCGAAGCGTGTAAGTCAAGGCCACCGGCTCGGCCTTGAATGGCCGCGCTCGTCAAGCTGCGGTGCAGCAGCGTCTCCAGAAGCGGCCATGGCTCGATGGCCAGGCTCAGTCCCTCGAGGACACCAGAGCGGTGCAGCGGGGAAAGACGTCGTAGAACCGCACATGCCGTCGCCCAGGCTGGCCCGTACGCCTTCCACTGTGGCGGGACATCCTTGGCTACGACGTTCGGCTCCACATGCGTGTGCTCCGGAAGCCCTGGTCGGAGAGCTCGCGCCAGGCCACGGAGCCGACTACGAAGCGAGGGATGTGAAGCACGAACAGCGAGCGCCTCCGCCACCCACGCCAACGCTCCGGTGAACTCGTTGTCCGCGGTCAACATTGTTCGCTGCTGTGGGAATCGGTGCGGCCGAATGGTCCGATGTCGAAGCCACGAGGTCACCTGTAGCCGGCCGGAAAGCAAGGAACTGGCCACGTCGGCGCGTCGGAGCAAAAGAAGTGGACCCTCCTGGCGGATCGCTTTGCCCAACTGGTCGACGTACACCCGCGCGAATGCATCAGGCAGAGATGCCTGTGATGATAACTCCGCTTTCGGTGTCAGACCGTCAAACGAGGCTCGCTCACCGCGCATCAGGTCAAGCAACGAGCTGGCCCAGTCCCGCCCAGGCTCGGTTTTCGGCTCGATCTCGAGCAGCAGGTGCGGCGTCACCTGGACCGTGCCGACCAAGTTCCAGATCGACAGCGCGGCCCCGCCACCGGAGAACGACAGACGCGGACGGAGCTCAGCTTCAAGGTCCGACAAGCGTCGACGGATGGCAGCTGCCGTCTCAATGTCGACGTCGAGCGGTTCTCCTTCGCGAACGGAGATGCGACGAATCACAACAGCGAGCTTAGAACCTGAACCAATTGCTTTTCGGGAAGTTCCGTGAAGGAAACCACCCTAAGCCGCGGACTTGCGACCTCACGAATGAGATCGTTCGGCGCATGCCAAGTGGCTGCTCCGTTGCCGCCCGTCTCATCCGTCTCGGCCGATCCACCCCCTGGGTCGACATTGAGCACTGCCGCCAGCGCGCCATCGTTATCGGTATAAGTTAGGGTCAAGGTGCCAATCACGCGGTCGTCCATGGCTCGCGCAAGCGACTTGAGCACCGAATTGCGGTCCGTACCACCCACTTGCCACAAGACACTCTGCCCGAGCAAGAAATCTCTTCCGGACACCGCTTCGATCCGCTCATTGATCCCCCGCAGGACTTGAACGCCCAGCGCCTTGATGTGGTCCGCAGTGTCCCAGCTTTCCAACTCTCCGAGTTCAAAGTCGCGAGGGATGCCGAGATGTTCACTGAGCACCTCGTAGTCGGGCTCGATGTACACGATCGAGAAGCGCCGTCGGAGCGCGGCATCAAGCGGTGCGACGCTGCGGTCGGCGCTGTTCATCGCGGCGAGGATGTAGAGCGACTTCGGGAGCGACATCTGGCTCGGCAACTTGTCGCCGGCGCTAGTCTCAGGATTTAGGTGTCCGTACGGCGTCTCAATCTCCGCCCCAGACTCCGGCCGTCCTGGCGTCGACCGTTTGTCGTGGTCTAGCAGGCCCAGTGTGTCGCCGAACGTGCTCGCTGCCGCGCCCCTGTTGAACTCGTCGCAGATGAGCAGCGCCCAGCGACCGGGGTGTGAGGCGTAGTGCGCCAACTCAAGTAGCGGCCCCACCCTTGGCTTCACCGTGACGCCGACGTCAGTCGGGTCCGGCAGAAGCCCCATGACGAAGTCCTCGTAGGCGTAGCTCGGATGGAAGACGACGGAGCGCACACGGGTCTCGCCCCCCTCCGCCGCTGGTGGGGCCGAGAAGGCACCGTGCAGGGCATCCGGGTCGAAGGCGACACCCCGCCCCTCCTTGAAGACCCGCTTCACGTCCTCCATGGCAACCGTCTTACCTGTGCCAGGCGGACCGACGAGTAGCACGTTCGGGTTCTCCGCGAACGCACGCATGATGCGGTCGACGATGGCGCCTGCGCGCGTCACATACCCCTCCTCGAACTCAACGTAATCGCCGGGCTTATTACGAGGCAGGACCGCCATCGCATTTCGAACCTCCTGGGGCAGGTTTTCCCATGCCGCGAACTGGCGCCCAGGAGCGGGGTTCTCCAGGACGACTCTCGCATGCAGGACCGGGCCCTCTCCGAACAAGTGAACGGCGATGAGCCAGGGCCGCTCATCCGACGCAATGAGCTGATCCCGTTGGGCGTCGGCCTGCGCCTCGGTTTCGAAGTCGGGGTCGCCCCGCAACGTCGACAGAGTCGTCTCATTCGGATGCTGCGTGAGCCGCCAGGGAGGAGGGGGATTGTCCGTCTGCCAGCGAAGGTTGAGTCGCCCGTTGCTCTCATGGAAATCCGCCGCGGGAAGCAGTTTGCCACCGGTATAGGACCCACCGGGCCATCGCCACTCAACCGGTCCTCCGACGCCTTCATCTAGGCCTAGCGCACGTTCAAGCGCCCGGGCCATGTTCCCCCGGGGTTGCAAGAAGTCCTTGGTGTAGCTCGTACTGCCCTGCAATCGGCCGTACGTCGCCTTGAACACGCTCGTCATCTCGGCACGCCAAAAGAAGACCGCCTGGACGGGCTTATGCGTCACGCGAGCGCTTCTCCGAGGATCAGCGCCTCGGGGGAGTCTACCTTTTCGACGTCTCTTCGATTCTGCGCGGCCACGGAGCGCCTCGCCGTGAAGCGGACGATCTTGTTGTTCGGGAAGAGCGCTCTGACCTGAGCAGTGTCGCGATTTGACATCATCCAGAGCACCCCACGGTCCGTCAGTTCCTGACAAATGGCGGCGAGCTCCGCAAGATCGGGGGCTCGGAACCGACGCTCCGTGTACAGGTAGAACTTGGATGTGTCCGAGATTGGCAGGTAGGGCGGATCGAGATACACGAAATCGCCGCGTCGAGGCAGGGACAACGTCTCTCGGAAGTCCTCCGAACTGATCTTGGCGTCAGCCAGCGCATCTGAAGTGCGCATGACCGAACTGGGGTCGAGGCCGCGGAACGGGCGGTCTCCCCACGGAACATTGAACTGTCCCCACCGGTTTACCCGCCAAAGTCCGTTCCACGACGTCTGATTCAAATAGATGAAGCGAGCAGCTTGGTCGAGGGGCGAGCTTGGCTCGGCAGTTCGCTGCTCGTAGTAAAAGTCCTTGGAGTCGTGCTGCAGGAAGTAGTTCAGAGCCGCGACCAACTCCTCCGGCTGCTCCTGGACACGGGTCCACACGTTCGTCAACTGGTCGTTGAGATCGTGGAGGTGGTGCACTCCGCGAGCTCGATCCCGCACGGCGAAGAACATCGCTCCACCACCCAGGAAGGGCTCGTGGTAGTCGTTGAAGGACTCAGGCACGTAGGGAAGGATCTTCGGCAGAAGGCGGGTCTTACCCCCTGCCCACTTTAGGAACGGGCGGATCGCCGGCGGCTTGCCGAGTCCCTCGT
This sequence comes from Geodermatophilus sp. SYSU D00079, assembly GCF_054050635.1. Taxonomy (NCBI): domain Bacteria; kingdom Bacillati; phylum Actinomycetota; class Actinomycetes; order Geodermatophilales; family Geodermatophilaceae; genus Geodermatophilus; species Geodermatophilus sp. SYSU D00079. The sequence goes on from NZ_JBJGZS010000005.1 coordinate 77,051, forward strand.
CGACCATCGCCACCGCAGACCGCGCCATCAAGATCCAGTCCCCTCTCGTTGCGTGCCCACGGACCCTAACGAGGGGGACTGACAACACGTGACCACCGAACGGCGTGCCGTGAGGGTTCTCCGAGGAACTGTCGGCGGGGGGTGCTTGGCTGTACCACGTGGCGGACCGCTCCCTCTTGTCATGGCCCAACGACGACCAGGTACTCTTGGCCTCTGGCGACACCGACTACGAGTGGGTCCGAGACAAGCCGGCGTGCCTGCCCGTGCAAGATCGCCGCGTGTCGGGGGAGGGATCCCCTACGGGTCTCGTGGCATGCGGCGATGCGCTGGACGTCATCGACGCCCTAACCGGCACAGGTGACCTTCAGCCAGGGACGGTGCGACTGCTCTACATCGACCCCCCGTTCGGCACGGGGAAGCGGTTCGGTCACTACACCGACCGGCTCGCTGAAGCCGCATGGCTCTCGATGCTGAAGGACCGTTTGGAGGCTGCTCGCCCGCTCCTCAGCGCCGACGCATCGGTGTGGGTACATCTGGACGAGACCATGAGCCACAGAGCTCGCATGGTGATGGACGAGGTCTTCGGCCGGGACGCCTACGTGGCCACCGTCATCTGGCAGAAGCGGCTGTCGGTTGAGTCCCGAGTTGCCATCTCCGTTGGCCACGACCCGATCTTGGTCTACGCCCCCATGGGCCCCAAGGCGTGGAAACTCGTCCGGAACCGCGTCACAGGCGTGGTTGCCGCAAGCAACAGGGACGGAGACCCCCGAGGCCCCTGGAGGGACGCCCCATTCACTGCTCCGGGGATCCGCCCGGGCCAGCAGTACAAGATCGTGAACCCCGCCGGGGACGAACTACTTCCGCCTCGGGGGAGGTCCTGGTTCGCCACTGAACCCGTGTTCCGCCGGATGCTTGAGGAAGACCGGATCTGGTGGACGAAGAAGGGCGCCGGCCAACCGCGCATGAAGAACTTCGCGATCGACGCCCTGCAGGTCCCGGGCACGATCTGGTCTGGCAAGGATGCAGGCACGAACGATGACGCCAAGCGCCATCTAGCGGCTCTGTTCCCCGAGGCCGCGGCACTGTTTGACACCCCCAAGCCAGAGCGACTTCTGCGCCGCATCATCCACGTCGCCACCAAACCCGGGGACCTGGTGATGGACCTCTTCGCGGGGTCTGGGTCAACCGCGTCTGCTGCTCACAAGATGGGGCGCCGGTGGGTCGTGGCAGAGCGACTCCCTGAGACCGTCGCACGAGTGCTCCTTCCGCGACTGTCCCGGGTTGTTGCCGGCGACGACCCGGGCGGCATCTCCTCGGAGGAGGAATGGCAGGGAGGAGGCGCTTTCGCATCGCTGCGCGTGCCAGCACGGATCGGAAGCGTGTCCGAGCTCAGCGCCTAACGATCAGAGGGCGCTGAGGCGGACGTCCCGCTGTGCCCGTAGGCGGCGCCCCCGCCGCTCCAGGCGATGGACGCCACCACGGTCAGCGCCGCTGTCGCCTTGGGCGCAGGCGCATCGCGCTCACATCGTCGGCGCAGTCAACGCGTGCCAGCATGTCGCCATGACGGACTCAGTGCCCGCGAAGGATCACGGTCGGCGACTCCGAGCCGGCGAGCGGGACCAAGCAGCGAAGATCCTGCTGAAGCGATACGAGTCTGGCGAGAGCATTCGAGACCTTGCTACGAGCAGCGGCTACAGCATCGGCCTAGTGCGAAACCTGCTCCTGGAGGCGGGAGCAACACTTCGCCCGAAGGGCGGCTCTGCGCGGGCACAGGGCTCGAAGCGGTAGTGCGGGAGCCGCCTCAAGGCAGCCTGGAGCTCGAACAGAGGAGCGGACGGCGGACCCTGCCGCGCCGGCTGGATGCCACCGGCGTCGATCAGAGGTGACCGCGGCCCCCTGGGGTTCCCTCACCAGAAAGGCCGGCCCCGGTTGGGGCCGGCCTTTCTGTCGATCCTTCGGGCCTCAATCTGTCGGAGCCCCATGGCGGTGGCGGTGGGATTTGAACCCACGGAGGCTTGCACCTCACACGCTTTCGAGGCGTGCTCCTTCGGCCGCTCGGACACGCCACCGCCGAAGAGACTACAGGCCCCGCTGGCGGCGGAAGAACTCGCGTAGGAGTGCGGCGGACTCCTCGGCCCGCACCCCGCCCGTGACCTGCGGTCGGTGGTTGAGCCGGCGGTCGCGGACGACGTCCCACAGCGACCCGGCCGCGCCCGCCTTGGGGTCGTCGGCGCCGTAGACGACGTGGCCGACACGGGCCAGGACGCTGGCGCCGGCGCACATGGTGCAGGGCTCGAGGGTGACCACGAGCGTCGTGCCGGTGAGCCGCCAGCCGTCGCCGTGCACCGGGGCGGCGGCGCGGAGAGCGAGCACCTCGGCGTGCGCCGTGGGGTCGCCCCGCCTCTCCCGCTCGTTGGCCGCCTCGGCCAGGACCGCACCGTCGGCGTCCAGGACGACGGCACCGATCGGCGTGTCGCCCCACTCCACCGCGGCCGCGGCGAGCTCCAGCGCCCGGCCCATCGCGGCGTCGAGGTCGAGGGTCACGGGGTCCACCGGCGGGGGGGGGGGGGGGGGGGGCGCGGCCCCGCGCCCGGCCGCCCGCCCGCGCCCCCCCCCCCCCCCCCCCCCCCCCCCCCCCCCCCCCCCCCCCCCCCCCCCCCCCCCCCCCCCCCCCCCCCCCCCCGCCGCCCCCCCCCCCGCCCCCCCCCCCCCCCCCCCCCCCCCCCCCCCCCCCCCCCCCCCCCCCCCCCCCCCCCGCCGCGTGGTACTGGTGCCGGTGTCAGCCGGCGACGATGCCGCAGGTCGCCTTCCGCGCCACGGTCCGCTCCTCGGTCGCTGGCGCTCCCTGCGATGCTCCCGCGGCTGTCAGGCGACGACGACGCGCTCGTTGGGCACGCAGTGCGTCATCTGGTGGCCGGTGACGTCCCGGGGACCGTTCTTGCCGAGGTTGGCCGCACGCTGCTGCTCCTCCTCGGAGAGGGTCTGCGTCTGCAGCGGGGGCAGGCCGCGGACGTCGTCCGCGGTGATGCCCAGGCCGTCGCCGACGCGCTGGCCCAGCTCGTCCTCGCACATGAAGAAGTGCCAGACCATCCGCTCCTGGATCTCCTGGTTGCACTGCTGCAGCGCACCCACCAGGTTGGCGACGAGCTCGTCCTTCTCCCACTGCTCCGACAGCAGGTAACGCTCGCCGGCCTGCGCGTAGTCGTTGGTCCGCGGGATCCGCTTGCGGGTGAGCCGGCCGGTGATGACCGGGCCCTGCTCGTCGTGGGTCGGGTACTGCGCCTCACGCAGGCCGCCGAGGATCGACGGCTCGTAGTTGACGTGCGGGTTGGTGCCCTCGGCCCGGTCCACGCCGTAGGCCATCTGGCCGTCGCGCTGGTTGGTGGCGACCCGGGCCTTCGGCGCGTTCACCGGCAGCTGCAGGTAGTTCGGGCCGACCCGGTAGCGCTGGGTGTCGGAGTAGGAGAACGTCCGGCCGACCAGCATCTTGTCGTCGGAGAAGTCCAGGCCGTCGACCAGCACACCGGTGCCGAACGCGATCTGCTCGTTCTCGGTGAAGTTGTCCACCGGCATGCGGTTGAGGGTCATCGTCCCGACCTTGCGGAGCGGGAAGACCTCCTCCGGCCACACCTTGGTGTCGTCGAGCGGGTCGAAGTCCAGCTCCGGGTGCTCGTCGTCGCTCATGATCTGCACGTGCAGGTCCCACGACGGGAAGTCGCCGGCGGCGATGGCGTCGTGGAGGTCCTTGGTGTGCGCACCCAGGGTCTGGGCCTGCACGGCCGAGGCGTCGGCGGCGGTCCAGGACTTCACGCCCTGCTTCGGCAGCCAGTGGTACTTGACCAGGACGGTCTCGCCCTGGGCGTTGACCCACTTGTAGGTGTTCACGCCGAAGCCCTGCATGTGCCGGTAGGTCGCCGGGGTGCCACGCGGGCTGAAGACCAGCGTGATCATGTGCATGGCCTCGGGCGTCTGGCTGAAGAAGTCGAACGCGCGCTGCGCGACGCTGGCCTCGAAGGTGACCGGGTCCGGCTTCTGCGAGTGGATGAAGTCGGGGAACTTGATGGCGTCACGGATGAAGAAGACGCCCAGGTTGTTGCCGACGAGGTCCCAGTTGCCGTCCTCGGTGTAGAACTTCACCGCGAAGCCGCGCGGGTCGCGAGCGGACTCCGAGGAGTCGCGGCCGCCGGCCACGGTGGAGAACCGCAGGGCGACGTCGGTGCGCTTGCCCTTCTCCTGGAACAGCTTGGCGCGGGTGTACTTCGCGACCGGCTCGTCGCCGACGGTGCCGTCGGCCTCGAAGTAGCCGAAGGCGGTGATGCCGCGGGCGTGCACCACGCGCTCGGGGATCCGCTCGCGGTCGAAGTGGCTGATCTTCTCGAGGAACTGGTAGTTCTCCAGGGTGGCCGGGCCACGGGCCCCGACCGTCCGCTGGTTCTGGTTGTCGTAGACCGGGTGGCCCTGACGGTTGGTCAGGACCGGGCGGTCGGCCTCGCTGGCCTCGGGGCCCTGCGATGCGACGTCGGTCATCCTCGTACTCCTCCTCGATTGTCCTGCTCGGGGACCTGCACTGCCTCCACCGGCGCCACTGCCCGGCAGTCCCGGCAGAGGCCCCAGAAGACGACCTCCGCCTCGTCCACGACGAAACCCGCCGTGTCCGAGGGCGTCAGGCACGGGGCCGCACCGACGGCACAGTCGACGTCCGCGACGGTGCCGCAGGAGCGGCAGACCAGGTGGTGGTGGTTGTCGCCGACCCGCAGCTCGAAGAGCGCGGGGGCACCCGCGGGCTCGATCCGGCGGGCGAGCCCGCGGGACACGAGCGCCTTCAGCACCCCGTACACCGCCTGGGGTGACAGCGACGGGTGCAGGTCACGGGCTCCGGTGACGATGGTGTCGGCGTCGGCGTGCGGGCGCTCGGAGAGAACGCTCAACACCGACAGGCGGGGCCGGGTGACCCGCAGCCCGGCGGCGCGCAGCCGCTCCTCCCACACCGTCTCCATCGGGGTCCACTCAACCCTGTTTTCTTGAATGAGTCAAGACAACGACCCACGGGCGGGCTGGGTGGACTCCGGCGTGCCGTCCCCCTACCCCGGCGTGGTCCCGGGAAACGGCCGGCGGGGAGGACGCGCCGACCGGTCAGGCGAAGACGATCGTCTTCTCGCCGTCGACGATCACGCGGTCCTCGACGTGCCAGGTCACCGCCTGCGCGAGCACCTGACGCTCGACGTAGCGGCCGATCCGTCGCATGTCCTCCACCGAGGCGCGGTGGTCCACGCGGGCGACCTCCTGCTCGATGATCGGCCCGGCGTCCAGCTCCGGCGTCACGTAGTGCGCCGTCGCCCCGATCAGCTTGACCCCGCGGTCGTGCGCCGCCTGGTAGGGGTTGGCGCCCACGAAGGCCGGCAGGAAGCTGTGGTGGATGTTGATCAGCCGCTCGGGGAACCGGCTGCAGAAGTCCGCCGACACGATCTGCATGTAGCGGGCCAGCACCACCAGGTCGACGTCGCCCACCAGCTCCAGGGCGCGGGCCTCGGCGTCCGCCTTGGTCTCCGGCGTCACCGGCACGTGGTGGAACGGGATGCCGTGCGCCTGCGCCACGGGCTCGAGGTCCCGGTGGTTGGACACGACGGCGGCGATCTCCGCCCGCAGGTCGCCGGAGCCCACCCGGTACAGCAGCTCCTGCAGCACGTGGTCGGTCTTGCTGACGAAGACCGCCAACCGCGGCCTGGCCGCCGCCTCGGTCAGCCGCCAGGTGAGCTGCCACTCGCGGGCCAGCAGCGCCAGCGCGCCCTCGAGCTGGTGGCGGCGGGCGGCCAGGTCGGCGAGGAAGAACTCCAGCCGCAGCGTGAAGGTGCCCCCCACCGGGTCGGAGGAGTGCTGCTGGGACTCGGTGATGTTCGCACCGGCGTCGGCCAGCAGGCGGGAGAGCACGGCGACGATCCCCGGCCGGTCCGGGCAGCGGACGACCAGGCGTCCGACGTCGGTCAGCCGGTCGTCGCGGGGACCGAGGGAGGGCAGCTCAGCAACGGACACGGGAAGCGAGGATGCCAGGCCCGTCCCTGCCCCCTCCACGGCACCGCCCCGAGGCCGCGGGGGGCGCCTCCCTCACACGGACGGCAGGACGGCGCGCTCGGCCCCGGCGATGTCGAAGAGGTCCCCGTACTCCTCGACCCGGGCGAGCACCTCCTCGGTGCGGAACCGCAGCGACCCCGGGTCGGCGCCGTCCACCACCGCCTCGACCTCGTCCCAGCCGATCGGCGTGGACACCGTGGCGTCCGGGCGGGCGCGCAGCGAGTAGGGCGCGACCGTCGTCTTGGCCGGGTTGTTCTGGCTCCAGTCGATGAGCACCTTGCCCGGGCGCAGCACCTTCTCCATCCGCCAGACGACTTCGTCCGGCGTCTCCGCCGACAGCTCCTGGGCGAGGTGCTTGGCGTAGCGGCTGGGGTGCTCGCGGTCGGTCACCCGGATCGGCGCGTACACCTGCATGCCCTTGGAGCCCGACGTCTTGACCACCGGGTCCAGCCCGTCCTGGACGAGGCGTTCCCGCAGCCGCTCGGCGACCTCGCAGCACTCGAGGATGCCCGTGTCGGGCCCCGGGTCGAGGTCGAGCACGAGCAGGTCCGGCAGCGCCGGCTGCAGCCTGCTGCCGACGCGCCACTGCGGCACGTGCAGCTCCAGCGCGGCGAGGTTGGCCGCCCACGCCAGGTCGGCGACGGTCTCCAGGACGACCATGTCGAGGGTCTCCCGGCCACGCGAGCTGCCCGGGCTCGGGACCGTCACCCGCCGCACCCAGTCGGGCGCGTGCCGGGCGCTGTTCTTCTCGAAGAACGCCTGCCCCTCCACCCCGTCGGGCCACCGGGTGAAGGTCACCGGCCGGCCGGACAGGTGCGGCAGCAGCACCGGGGCGATCCGCACGTAGTAGTCGATCACCTGCGCCTTGGTGAAGGAGACCTCCGGGAAGAGCACCTTCTCCAGGTTGGAGACGGTCAGCTGCCGCCCCTCCACCCGCACCAGCTGACGGCTCACGGACACCCCCGTACCCGCTGGGAGCTCACCACTCCTCCACGACGTCCTCGGGCGCGATGTCGTCACGCAGCCCCCGCCACGAGGGGTGCCGCAGCCGGCCGTCCGCCGTCCAGACGGCGAAGGCCACCTCGCCGACGAGCTCCGGCTCGACCCAGTGCGCGTCGCGGGTGACCTCCCGCGGGAGGCTGCCCACGAACGGGCTGTCGGCGCGCGGGGTGACCAGCGCCGCGAGGTCGCGCAGCGCCTGTGCGGTGAACCCGGTGCCGACGTGCCCGACGTAGACGAACCGCCCCGCGTCGTCGTGGACGCCGACGAGCACCGAGCCCACTCCCCCGGCACGCCGCCCCTGCCCCGGCCGCCAGCCCCCGACGACGACGGACTGGGTCCGGACGTTCTTCACCTTGACCCACTCCGGGCCGCGTTGGCCGGGCCGATAGGGGGAGTCCAGCCGCTTGGCCACCACGCCCTCCAGCCCGTTCTCGCGACTGGCGGCCAGCACGACCTCCCCGCCGCCGCGGAACCACGGCGTGCCCGTCCAGCGGTGGCCCCCGACGCCGAGGGCGTCCAGGCGCTCCCGCCGGCGCACGTAGGGCAGGCCGGAGAGGTCCTCGCCGTCGAGGGCGAGCAGGTCGAAGACCAGGTAGGTGACCGGCGCGGTGGCGGCCATGCGGGCCACCTCGGGGCCGGTGCGGTGCATCCGGCCCTGCAGGGTGCCGAAGTCCGGCCGGCCCCGGTCGTCGAGCGCCACCACCTCGCCGTCCAGGACGGCGTCGTGACCGGCCAGCTGGGCGGGCAGGCGGGCCAGCTCCGGGTAGCGCACCGTGATGTCGGTGCCGCTGCGCGCCCACAGCGTCAGCGCGCCCGCGCGCACGACGGCGACCGCGCGGACGCCGTCCCACTTGAACTCGTAGCCCCACTGCCCGTCCTGCTCCGGCGGCGGGAGCGCCGCCGCCGTGGCGAGCATCGGCGGGGGCACCGCGGCCGGCGCGGCCACCTCAGGCGGTGCGGCGGGCGCGCTTGGCCGGCTCGGCCGCCGCGGCCTTCTTCGCGGCCGCGGTCTTCTTGGCCGCCGTCGCCTTCCTGGCCGGCGTCGCCTTCCTGGCCGGCGTCGCCTTCTCGGCCCGGGTCCCCTCCTCCGCCGCGCTGGTGGCGGCCCGCTCCTCCGCCGTGGCCTTCCGCGCCGGCGCCTTCGGTGCCGTCGCCTTGCGGGCCGCGGTCTTCCGCGGCGGACGCTGCCCGGCGTCGTCGTCCGCGCGGGCCGCGGTGGCCTTCTTCGCCGGGGCGCGCCGGGCGGGGGCCTCCTCCTCGGCCGGGGCGCCGCCGCGGGCCTGCTCGACGCTGCGGCGCAGGGCGCTCATGAGGTCGACGACGGCGGCGCCGGAGTCGGCGGTCTCCGGCAGCGGCTGCACCTCACCGCCGCTCTGCTTGGCCTCCAGCAGGCTCGCCATGGCCTCGCGGTAGTCGTCGGTGAAGGCGGTGGGGTCGAACTCGCCGGTCATCGAGGTGATCAGCGCCTCGGCCATCTGCAGCTCCTGCGGCCGGACGGCGATGTCCTCGTCGAGGAAGGCGAAGTCCGGACGCCGGATCTCGTCGGGCCAGCGCATCGTGTGCAGCACCATGACGCCGTCTCGCACCCGCAGGGCCGCCAGCGACTCCCGCGACCGGATCGCGATCTTGGTGATGGCGACCTGCCCGGCGTTCTCCAGGGCGTCACGCAGCAGCACGTAGGGGCGGGTCGCCGAGGCGTCGGGCTCGAGGTAGTAGGTCTTCTCGAAGTGGATCGGGTCGATCTCGTCCTGGTCGACGAACTCCAGCACCTCGATCTCCCGGCGCGTGGTCAGCGGGAGGTCCTCGAAGTCCTCGTCGGTGAGGATGACCAGCTGACCGTCGGGCAGCTCGTAGCCCTTGGCGATCTCGGAGTACTCGACCTCCTCGCCGTCGATCGAGCAGACCCGCTTGTACTTGATCCGGCCGCCGTCGGTGGCGTGCACCTGGTTGAACCGGATGTCGTGGTCCTCGGTGGCGGTGTAGAGCTTCACGCCGATGCTCACCAGGCCGAAGGACACCGCGCCACGCCAGATCGACCGCATGCCGTACTCCTCCGGAGGTCCCGTCCCACGACCGCGGGCGGGGAAGGCCGGACGGTCAAGATCACAGGATAGGTCCGTCGTCCGGCCCGCGGCAGCTCGAACCGCCTCCGTCTCGCCCGTACGGAGGAGTCAGTCCTCCTCGTCCCCGGGGTCCAGCGCACCGTTCTGGATGGCGTCGTACACGAACTGCAGGACGTCGGAGCCGGCGACGGCGGTCATCGTCAGCGCGGCCAGCCGGGTGGCGTTGGGGGCCGCGACGTAGGCGAACACGAAGGCGGTGCCCACCCACTGGGCCAGGCAGAACGGGCAGGTGAGCAGCTCTCCGACGGCGTGCTTGACCCCGCCGTGCTCGCGCACCTCCTCGGCCACCTCCGCGTGCCCCGACGGGCCCTGGAACGCGGTGAACGGAGCCCGCAGGGGGCTGGTCACCGGGTCCTTGGCGATCCGGCGGGCCAGCCGGAAGGTGCCGACCGTCAGCAGCAGCGCGTCGCCCAGCGGGATCCGCCGTGGCAGCTCCCGGCCGGAGGCCCGCACCACCGCCGCGCCGGCGGCCACCACGGCGCTGTAGACGCCCATCGCCCCGAGGTCCCCGCCCAGCGGACGCGGCTCTCCCTGTGAGTACTCGCGCTTCTGGGTCCGGGCCCAGCGGCGGACCGGGGCCCCCAACCGCTGCACCTCGTCTGCGATGGCCATGGCGCCCCCGCTACCCCGCCCTGCCCGTGCCCATGCCGGAACGGGTCCGGCCGTCCGCGGGACGAGGGTCACGCATGGCCGGGCACGCCACGGGTAGGCCGGACCCAGACGTCGGCCGGCTCCCCGGCCGCATCCCCGAGCGCGCGGGCCGTCCCGCGCAGAGGAGGCACCGATGACGCAGCCCGAGGGCCAGACCGCCCGCGACGTGTTCCCCGAGGACGAGGGGATCCCGGAGGTCTCCCAGGACGACTCCCCCACCCAGGAGCGCGCCGAGGACCCCCAGTTCGCGCCCGTGCCGGGTGACGAGCCGGGAGCCAGCGTCGACTTCGGCACCACGTCGTTCGAGCAGGCCGAGGGCGAGTCGCTCACCGGCCGGCTGGAGCGCGAGGTGCCCGACGTCCAGCCCGGCGTCCGCGCCGCCGAGGACCCCCAGCGGGCCCACCTCCAGCTGGAGCAGGACACCTCCACCACGCCGGAGAGCGACTCGGGCACCAACCGCACCGCCGACGACGTCGAGGCCACCGGCGACCTGCCGGTCGGCGGCGAGGGCCCGGAGGAGGCCGCCGTCCACGTCATCGACTGACGGCCGGCGCGCCGGCCGGGCCCGGGCCCCGGGCTCAGCCGGCGGTCTCCAGCGCCATCCGCGCGGCGAAGGAGTCCGCCGTGTCGAACGTGAGGCGGTGGACGCGGTCGTAGCTGTGCTCGCTCTTGCGGACGACGGTCCGCCCGTGCAGCCACACCGCGTCGTCGACCAGGTAGCCCTCACCGCGGCGGTAGAGGATGCAGGTGGCCGCGGCGTTGCTGGCGGCGATCAGGCCGGAGTCGTCGGGGTGGTCGTGGTAGCCGAAGACCTCCTCGTAGGCCTCCATGTCCCACGGCAGCTCCCGGCGGATGAGGGTGAGCATCCGTGCGGCCCGTTCCTCGCCGAACGCGGCGGCGGCCAGCGTCCCGAACTCGGCCACCGACATCAGCAGCGACGCGCCCTGCCGGTCCGGCGCCGGCTCGTTGAAGACGTTGAGCAGGTAACGGCCGGGGAAGATGTCGGCGTGCAGCGGGAAGGACCCGTCCTCGCTGCCCGACCCCATGCCGATCGGCGCCTTCATGCTCGTCGTGTGGTGGTCCGACGCCTCGGCGATGGCGCCCTTGAGCGCGGCGAGGAACGCGCTGAGGTGGCTCCCGAGCGGCTGCGTCATCCGCGTCAGGTGCGCGAAGCCGCCGGTCGGCACCACCGGCACCCGCCACATCGACTCGCCCATGGCCCGGATCCCGGCGCGGACCTCCTCGGGCAGCGCCCCGAGGTCGATCGTCTCGTCCGGCGGGGCCCCGTAGGACTCGTTGCGGTACCACTCGAGCGCCACCCGGTGCGGCTGCGGCGGCTCCGCGGCGGCGAACGCCTCCAGCACCGGCACCCACGCCGGGTGCCAGGTCAGGCGCGGCTGACCGAGGCGGGTACCCGCCCGGGTCAGCACCGGGGTCGTCACGTCGGGCAGGGCCGGCGCCCCGCGGGACGGGGCCGGCCGGGCGAGGGCAGGCGCGGACGAGGTGCTGCTCATGGACGCTCCGGGGAGGCGACGGGACCGCCCGTGCCGGGGCGACCCGGGCGGTCCGGACGCTAACCGGGCGCCGCACCGCCGCCGGGCGCCACGCCCGCCGGACCTCGCGGTCCGCGCCGCGGCGGCCCCGGCCGGGGCGTGTTGGCGCGTCCCGGGACCGTTGTCTACGTTGGTACGGCGGTTGAGCAGGCAGCCGCGGCCACGCCGGCCCCGGGCCGGCGCGGGACACGTTCGACGACGAGCGCGTCCGGGGGCCACGACACCGGGGGGCCGCGCAGCGGTAGATTGACCGGGCGGTCGTGCCGTCGGGCACTGCCGTTGAGAGGAGCTCAGCCCGTGACCACATCCGACCTGCCTGCCGAGGGGCAGCCCGACGTGTCGACCGAAGGCACCGAGGCGCCCTTCGACGACGTGATCACGCTCTCCACCTCCACCGGGGACGACGGCGCGGTCACGGTGACGGTCGTCGGCGAAGTGGACACGTTCACCGCCCCGGTCCTCCGCTCGTCCCTGGACACCCAGCTGGAGCAGCAGCCGGCGAGCCTGGTCATCGACCTGTCCGGCGTGCAGTTCCTCGGCTCCGCCGGGCTCGCCGTCCTCGTCGAGACCCAGAAGTCGGCCCGCTCCCGCGACGTCGACCTGCGCCTGGTCGCCACGACCCGCGCGGTCACGCGGCCGCTGGAGGTCACCGGTCTGATCGACCTGTTCACCATCGTGGACGGCAGCGCCCGCTGACGACGGGCCCCTGCGGGGGCCGACACACGACGGAGGCCCCGCCATCGGCGGGGCCTCCGTCGTGTCCGGGCTCAGCTGGTGAGCATCTGGCAGACCGCCTGCTCGAGCACCTTCTGGGCCGTCCGGTCGTCGGGGGCCGACGCCGCCTCCCCCAGCGCGGGCGCGATGGTCTCGCCGTTCTCGAAGCGGTCCACGACCCGCGGGTCGACGTAGCTGGCCTTGCACACCGCCGGGGTGTTGCCCAACGTCTCGGACACCCGCTCGTAGGCCTGCTTGACCACGCGCTTGCGGGCGGTCTTCGTCGCCGGCTGCGGTGTCTCGGCCAGCGTCGCGGCCATCAGCACGGTCGCGTTCCAGGTGCGGAAGTCCTTCGCGGTGACCTCCGCGTCGCTGATCTCCTTGAGGTAGGCGTTGACCTCGGTGCTGGTCACGTCGTGCCACACCCGGCCGGGCCCGGTCGGGTCGTCCACCCAGTAGCCGAGCAGCTCGTCGCCGGTGTCGCCCGGTCGTCTGAGCAGCTCCCGGACCACGTCGGCGGTCGGCCGGTCGGTCAGCTCGAGCTCCCGCTCGATGCCGCCCTTGGCCGTGTAGGAGAAGAACACCCGCTCCCCCCGCACGCGCACGTGCTCCCGGCGCAGGGTGGCCAGGCCGTAGGTGCCGTTGTCCTCGGCGTACTGCTCGCTGCCCACCCGGAAGGCCCCGAGGTCCAGCAGCCGGACGGCGGCGGCGAGCACCCGTTCCCGGGTGAGCCCACTGCCGGTGACCGCCTCGACCACCGCCTCGCGGACGTCGGGCAGCTGGTGGGCGATCTCCAGCACCCGTTCGTGCTTCTCGGCGTCGCGCCGGGCGCGCCACTGGTCGTGGTAGCGGTACTGACGACGGCCGGCGGCGTCCACCCCCGTGGCCTGGATGTGCCCGTTGGGCCAGGGGCAGATCCAGACGTCCTTCCACGCCGGGGGGATGGCGAGGGCGCGCACCCGCTCCAGGCGCTCGTCCCTGATCAGGGAGCCGTCGGTGTCGTAGTAGGCGAAGCCGCGGCCGGCGCGCCGGCGCCGCCATCCGGGGCCGTGCACGTCGCTGCGGCGGAGTCTCACGCCCGGAGGATGCGCACCGGCGGCGTTCCCCAAACGGACCCGGCGGCGTCGTCCCCCGTCAGCGCAGCTCGACCAGCCCGGCCAGCCCGCTGATGTCCAGGATGTGCCGGGTGACGCCGCCGTCGGGGGCGTGCACGACCAGCCGCCACCCCTCGTCGCCGGCGATGCGGGCCATGGCCAGCACGACCCGGACCGCGGCGCTGCTGAACAGGGTGACGGCGGTGAGGTCGAGCTCCACGCGGCCGGTGCCGCCGTGGCTGGCCTCCAGGAGCCGGATGCGCATCTGCTCGGCGCCGACGAGGTCCACCTCGCCCGAGGCCCGCACCACGGGGCGCTCGGCGGTGCGGTCGACGACGACCTCCGCGGTGCTGGCGCTCGCGTGCCGCTCCTCGATCTCGTCCGGGCTGCGGCGCAACCGCATGCTGAGCGTGACGGTGGTGCCGTGCTCGCCCTGCAGCACCACGCCGTCCACCAGCTGCCGCATGATCAGCAGCCCCCGGCCGCGGTCGCCGGGGTCGCGGTCCGGCGGCCGCCAGGTCCCCTCGTCGCGGACGGTGACGGTCAGCAGCCCGTCGACGTCCACCGCGGCGGTGACGTACACGCGCCCCGGCTCGGTGCCGCGGTAGGCGTGCTCCACGGCGTTCGCGCACGCCTCGCCCACCGCGACCATGACCCCGACCCGGTCCTGCTCGCCCATGCCCAGCGCCGTCAGCCAGCCGCCCAGCCGGCGGCGAACCGCCGGCAGCGACGACGGGACGGCGGGCAGGTCCAGCTCGACGGGTTCGGTGGTCTCCGCGCGCCGGTGGGCGACCAGCACCGCGATGTCGTCGGGCCGCTCCCCCGAGTCCAGCAGCCGCTCGACGACGTCGGCGGCCAGGCCGGCCGCACCCTCCTCGTCGAGGCCGCCGGGGCCGGTCAGCGCGTCGCGGGTGACCTGGGCGAGCCGGTCCAGGCCCTGGGCCGGCGGCGGCCCGGAGGCCGCGACGGCGCCGTCGGAGTAGAGGACGAGCGTCGCGCCGGGCGGCAGCTCCGCGCTCCGGGCGACCGTGGGCGCGCCCGGGAGGCTGCCCAGCGGCGGACGGGGGGGCAGGGGCAGGAACGACGTCGTCCCGTCGGCCTGCACCACCAGCGGCGCGGGGTGCCCGGCGGCGGCGTAGGTCAGCCGGCCGGTGGCGGCCTCGAGGACCGCGTAGAACACCGAGGCCCCCTCGACGTCCTCCATCTGGGCGGCGAACGCGTCGAGGGCGGCGACGACCGCGGCGGGAGCGGGGTCCCGCAGCGCCACCGACCGCATCGCGCCGCGCAGGCGGCTCATCGCCCCGGCGGCCGGGACGCCGTGGCCGACGGCGTCGCCGATCACCAGCGCCACCCGGCCGCGCCCGAGCGGGACGGCGTCGTACCAGTCGCCGCCCGCGGCCCGCACCGAGCTGGCCCGGTGGTAGCTGCCCGACAGCCGCAGGTCGGGCAGCAGCGGCAGCGTCGGCGGCAGCAGCGAGTGCTGCGCCAGCTCCACCACGTCGGCCTCGGTGGCCGGGCGGCCGACCGGCGCCCGGGCCTCGGCGTCGGCGTCGTCCGCGGGCTCCACGACCAGCAGCACGCCCGGCCCGCCGGCGACGGTCAGCGGCTGCAGCACGACGCTGGTGGTCTGCCCGTCGGTCCCGACCGCGCCGTGCAGGGTCTCCGGCCGGCCGGTCCGCGCGACCGCGTCGGCCAGGTCGGCGACCCGGCGTCCGGCGACGGACGGGAGGTCGGCCCGGGTCGCCCCCAGCTGGCGGGCCCGGGCGTTGGCCCAGACCGGTTCCATGGCCGGCCCGGCGAGGCAGTAGATCGCCGCCGGGGCCTCCTCCATGGCCGCGACCAGCACGGCTCCACCCGCGTCCTCGACGGGACCGGACCCTGGCGGCGGGCTCTCCTGGCTGGCGTTCATCTGCGGCCAGGAAACAACAGCCCCAGGGGGGCGGCAACCGCGCTCCCCCAGGTGGGGCGGGGGGTTTGCCCGCTCCGCGGGTCGGGTACAGCCGCCCTTCGGGCGCCATGCCCGTCCGCGACGCGCCGGTGTCGGCCGCCGGTCGGGCAGGATGGGTGCAGAACCGCGCGCGCCGGGTCCCGGCGCGCGGGTGCGAACGCACGAGACGAGGAGCGGACGACGGATGGTGGACTCGAGGGGTGCCCTCGCGCACGACGGGCGGCGCGCCGAGCGACTGGAACTGCGGGTGCCCACCACCCCGACCCAGCTGCCCGCGGTGCGGGCCATGGCCGGTGACCTGGCGATGCGGATGGACTACGACCTGGACGCGGTCGAGGACCTCCGCCTGGCGGTGGACGAGGCCTGCGCGACGCTCGCCTCGGTGGTGTCCGACGACCGCCGCCTGACCGTCGTGTTCGAGACGACCCGGGCCGGCCTGCACATCGACGCCTGGGTGCCCACGACCGAGGGCACCGACGTCCCGCGCGACGGCTTCGGCTGGGCGGTGCTGCACACCCTGGTCGACAACGTGGAGGCCGGGCCGGCCACCCAGGCGACCGTGCCGGCCGGCGACGGCTCCGGCGCACCGGTCGCCCTCATCTCCATGGACAAGTTCCTGCCGGGCCAGCACCCCGACCAGGTGCTCGGTGGCGCGGGCCAGAACGTCTCGGTCGCGCGGTGACCCGGGGGGCTACCGCGAGGTCCCAGCCGGTCGAGGAGGACACCCTGCGCGACGACGACCCCTCCACCGCCCCCCGCGAGGGAGAGGCCGCGTCCGGGGAGCAGCCGGTCGTGGTGCCCGACCCCCGGACCGAGACGGTGCCGGCGGACGCCGCGGCCGAACCGGAGGCGGACGCCGAGCCGGAGGCCGCGGCCGAGCCCGACGCCGTCCCGGTGTCGGACAACCGCCGCCGCGCCGAGCGCACCGCCCCGCTGTTCGCGGAGTTGGCGACGCTGGAGAAGGGCGACCCCCGCCGGGAGCGGCTGCGCGAGATCCTGGTCGAGGAGCACCTGCCGCTCGTGCGGCACTTCGCCCGGCGGTTCAGCAACCGCGGTGAGCCGTTCGACGACCTGCTCCAGGTCGGCACCCTCGGCCTGATCGCGGCGATCGACCGGTTCGACCCGACCCGCGGCGTGGAGTTCCTCTCCTTCGCGGTGCCGACGATCACCGGGGAGATCAAGCGGCACTTCCGCGACCAGGGCTGGTCGGTGCGGGTGCCGCGCCGGCTGCAGGAGCTGCACCTGTCGCTCAACGCGGCGGTGGGTGAGCTGGCCCAGAAGAACGGCCGGGCCCCGACGCCGTCGGAGCTGGCCGAGCACCTGGGCATCCCGCGCGCGGAGGTCCTCGAGGGGCTCGCCGTCGCCAACGCCTACCGCAGCAGCTCCCTGGACGAGCGGCTCTCCGGCGAGGACGACTCCCCCACCCTGGCGGCCACCCTGGGCGAGGAGGACGCCGCGCTGGAGGGCGTGGAGTACCGCGAGTCGCTGCAGCCCCTGCTGGCCACGATCCCGGCCCGCGAGCGCCGCATCCTGATCCTGCGGTTCTTCGGCAACATGACCCAGTCCCAGATCGCCGCCGACATCGGCATCTCGCAGATGCACGTGTCGCGGCTGCTCAGCCAGACCCTCGCCAAGCTGCGCGAGGGCCTGCTCAAGGACTGAGGCCGGCCCCCTGCCCCGACCGCTCGCGGCGGGGTCTGCAGGGGGCCGGACGGCTGCGGCACCGGCGTGCCCGTGCCGCAGCCGTCGGGGACGGGGCCGCGCTACGCCCGGGGCCGGCCGTCGTCGGGGACGTCGAACTGCTCGCGCACCGCGGGGTCGGCGGCCGGGCCGCTGTCGCGCACGTCCTCGGTGACCTGCGCCAGCGACGGCGGGGCCGGCACGGCCGGTTCGGTGTCGGTGATGCTGGTCAGCTCGATCTTCGCCTCGGGCTGGTCGGCCGCCCGCGGCAGCTGTGACTCGAACCAGCTGCTGGTGTCCAGGCCGCCGTCCTTGGGTCCGGACCCGGCGCCGTTGGCCGCCGCGCCGACGTCCATCCACGACGACCCGCCCTGGGCGCCGCCCAGGTTGGCCAGCCCCTCCAGCGCCTTGCTGAACTCACTGGGGACGATCCACATCTTGTTGGCGTCGCCCTGCGCGATCTGCGGCAGCGTCTGCAGGTACTGGTAGGCCAGCAGGCCCTGGTCGGGCTTGCCGTCGTGGATGGCCTGGAACACCGTCTCGATCGACTTCGCCTGGCCCTGCGCCTGCAGGAACAGCGCCGCCCGCTCACCCTCGGCGCGCAGGATCCGGCTCTGCCGCTCGGCCTCCGCCTCGAGGATCGCCGCCTGCTTCTTGCCCTCCGCGGACAGGATCGCCGCGGCCTTCTGCCCCTCGGCGGTGGTGATCGCCGACTGCCGGGCGCCCTCGGCCTGCAGGATGATGGCGCGCTTGTCGCGGTCGGCGCGCATCTGCTTCTCCATCGAGTCCTGGATGGAGGGCGGCGGGTCGATCGCCTTGATCTCCACGCGGGCCACCCGCAGCCCCCACGGGCCGGTGGTGCCGTCGAGCACCGAGCGCAGCTGGCTGTTGATGCCGTCGCGGCCGGTGAGCGCGCCCTCGAGGTTCAGCCCGCCGACGACGTTGCGCAGCGTCGTGGTGGTGAGCTGCTCCATGCCGGTGATGTAGTTGGCGATGCCGTACACGGCCAGCCGCGGGTCGGTGACCTGGAAGTAGACGACGGTGTCGATGCCGACCTGCAGGTTGTCGGCGGTGATCACCGGCTGCGGCGGGAACGAGACGACCTGCTCACGCAGGTCGATGGTGGCGCGGACGCGGTCGATGAACGGCACGAGGATCGACAGGCCCGGTGAGAGCGTGCGGCTGTAGCGGCCGAGCCGCTCGACCACCTTGGCCTGCGCCTGCGGCACGATCGTCACGCTCTTGGCGATGACGACCACGACCAGCAGCGCGACCACGATGAGGGCGATCAGGGCGGGGGTCACGGGGAGCTCCCTTCGTCAGGGGTGGAACGGGTCCGGGGGTGCGCGTCACTCCAGTTCGAGGGCATCTCCCACGACGGCGGTGGCCCCGTCGACCTGGAGGATCCGCACGGTGGTGCCGACCGGGAAGTGCTCGCCGCCGTACTGGCTGCGGGCGGTCCACTCGTCGGCGCCCAACCGGATGCGCCCGCCGTGCCCGTCGACGGCCTCGGTGACCTTCGCCGTCCGGCCGATGAGGGTGGCGACGCCGTCGAGCTGCTCGGGCGTGCGGTCCACCAGGTGCCGTTTGGCCAGCGGGCGGACGACGACCAGCAGCAGCGCCGAGACGACGATGAACCCCACGAGTTGGAGCGCGACCGGACCGCCGAGCAGGGCGACGGTCATGCCGCCGAGCGCACCGCCGGCGAACATGAGCAGGACCAGGTCGAGACTGGCCATCTCACCCGCGGCGAACAGGCCCGATGCGATGAGCCACAACAGCCAGGCGTCCACCCTGACACTCTCGCAGACCGGAACCGGAGAGTGATCGATCTCAACACCATCGTCACCTCCACGGGCACTCGACATAACCTCGCTGGGTGCACGACTTCCCCGCCGGCCGGTTCGCGGTCTGGGCGACCGCCTGGCTCACCGGCCGCTCCTCCTACGACGAGGCGCTCGACGCGCTGCTCGGCGAGACCGCGCACCGGGTCACCGGGATGCCCGGCACCGAGGAGGCGGTCCCCCTCGGCTGGGCGCTGACCGGGCTGCGCGGCCTGGGCGAGCGCCGGTTCCGGCTGGTCCTCCCCGTGCCCGGCGACGTCCGCGGGCTCCCGCGGGCGCCGGGCCTGACCGAGCTGGCGCTGGAGGCGGGGCAGGCGGCCGTCGGGGAGCGCCTCGCGCTGGTCCCCGAGCAGCTGGGCCCCGAGGTGGTGCAGTGGACGGCGACCAGCCTGGACGGCGTCCCCCCGGCGCCGCCGCCGGTGGAGGGCTCCCTGCGCGCGGTGTCCGGCGCGCTGGACCTCGCGGTGGGCGACGCGGCGCGCACCCTGGTCGACCTCGACCTGGCCCGCTGGCACCCGGAGGTGCCGGCGCTGCTCGCCGGGCTCGCCCGGCCGGCCCACGTGCCGGGGATGCCGCCGGGCACCGACCCGCTGGCCCTGTCGGTGCTGGCCCGCGCGCAGCGGCTGGCGCGGGTGCTCGACCTGGCGCTCACCGACGCCCCCGGCGGGGCGGTCACCCACACCCAGGCCGCCGCCCGGGACGACGCGCTGCGACCGCTCGCCGACGCCGTCCGCGAGGCGGTCACCGCCGCCTTCAACGCGATCCCGCGGTAGTCCTCCCCGCGTTGCCCTCAGGCGGTCGGGCGGGCGGGCCGCTGCACGAGACAGCACGCCGCCGGGCAGTTGGTCCCCAGCCGCGGCGGGCCGCCGGCCCGGCGCTCCTGCACCAGCTCCCGGACCGTGGCGACGAACGCCGGGTGGGTGCCGGCCGTGCCCGCCCGGGCGAAGGCCAGGCCCAGCTCCGCGGCGGTCTCGCGGGCCTCGTTGTCGAGGTCCCAGACCACCTCGAGGTGGTCGCTGACGAAGCCGACCGGGAAGAGCACGACCGCCTCCTCCCCCGCCCCGGCGAGCGCGCGGAGGTGGTCGTTGACGTCGGGCTCCAGCCACGGCACCGACGGCGGGCCGCTGCGGCTCTGCCACACCAGGTCGAACGACCGCCCCGGCGCCACGGCGTCCACCACCTGCCGGGCGGCGGCCATGAGCTCGGCCTCGTAGGCGTGACCCTCGGGCCCGGCGACGGCGGCCATCGCGTCGGGGATGCTGTGCGCGGTGGCCACCAGCCGGGCGCCGTCCCGCAGGTGGTCCGGCAGCGACGCCAGCGCGGCGGCCAGGGCGTCGGCGTTGGCCCGCACGAAACCGGGGGCGTCGAAGTAGTGCGGCAGCTTCTCGGCGGTCGGCGCGCCGGGGCCGGACGCGGCGCGGGCCCGGGCGACGTCCTCGTGGTACTGCCGGCACCCCGACGCCGAGGCGTAGGCGGAGGTGGCGAAGACGTAGACGTGCTCGATGCCGTCGTCGGCCATCTGCCGCCAGGTGTCCTCGACGTAGGGCGCCCAGTTGCGGTTGCCCCAGTAGACCGGCAGCTCGACGCCGGCGGCGGCGAGCTCGGTCTCGACGGCGGCGATCAGCGCCTTGTTCTGGTCGTTGATCGGGCTGACGCCACCGAAGTGGTGGTAGTGCTCGGCGACCGCCTCGAGGCGCTCGCGCGGGATCCCGCGGCCGCGGGTGACGTTCTCGAGGAACGGCATCACGTCGTCCGGCCCCTCCGGACCGCCGAAGGACAGGACCAGCAGGGCCTCCCGCCGTCCCGGTGGCGCGGGCTCCGTGGACGGCGGGACGCCGCCGTTGTTGCGGACGGCGAGCGAGGGGTCCTCGTCGGGTCGCTGGCCGGGGTGGATGTCGACGTCGGTGGCGCGGGGCACGCTGCTTCTTCCTGGAGGGTGCGGAGGACGGATGCGGCTCTCACACGCCGACGGCGTGGAAGCCCCCGTCGACGTGCACGATCTCGCCGGTGGTGGCGGGGAACCAGTCCGACAGCAGGGCGACGACGGCCTTGCCGGCGGGCTCGGTGTCGGTGACCGACCAGCCCAGCGGGGCGCGGCCCTCCCAGGCCTCCTCGAACTGCGCGCTGCCCGGGATGGACTTCATGGCCATGCTCCGGAGCGGGCCGGCGGCGACGATGTTGGACCGAACGCCCTCGGGGCCGAGCTCGCGCGCCAGGTAGCGGCTGACGGACTCCAGCGCCGCCTTGGCCGCGCCCATCCAGCCGTAGACCGGCCAGGCGACGGAGGCGTCGAAGGTGAGTCCGACGACCGAGGACGGGTTGGCCAGCAGCGGCCGGCAGGCCTGGGTGAGTGAGGCGTAGGACCAGGACGAGACCTGGAACGCCGTCGCCGCGTGCTCCCACGCGACCTCGGGGAAGCCCTCCCCCATGGCCTCCTGCGGGGCGAAGCCGATGGAGTGGACGACGCCGTCGAGGGTGTCGAAGCCCTGCTCCCGCAGCCGGTCGGCCAGCGTCGACAGGTGCTCGGTGTCGGTGACGTCCAGCTCGACCACCGCGGCCTCGGCCGGCAGCCGCCTGGCGATGCGCTGGCACAGCGACAGGGCGCGGCCGAAGTTGGACAGCACCACGGTGGCGCCCTGCTCCTGCGCGATCCGGGCGGTCGCGTACGCGATCGACGCCTCGGTCAGGACCCCCGTGACCAGGATCTTCTTGCCCTCGAGGATGCCGCTCATCAGTGCCCCATTCCCAGTCCGCCGTCGACCGGGACGACCGCCCCGGTGATGTAGCCGGCCGCGTCGCTCGCGAGGAAGCGCACCACGCCCGCGATCTCCTCCGCCGAGGCGTACCGGCCCAGCGGCACCTGCCCGAGGATCTCCTGCTGCCGCTTCTCCGGCAGCGCCGCCGTCATGTCGGTCTCCACGAAGCCGGGTGCGACGACGTTGGCGGTGATCCCGCGGCTGCCCAGCTCCCGGGCGATCGACCGGGCCAGGCCCACCAGCCCCGCCTTCGACGCCGCGTAGTTGGTCTGCCCGGCCGAGCCGAGCAGCCCGACGACGGAGGAGATGAACACGATGCGGCCGCTGCGGGCCCGGACCATCTTGGCCGCGGCCCGCTTCGACACCCGGTAGGCGGCGGTGAGGTTGGCGTCGAGGACGTCGGTGAAGTCCGCCTCCTTCATCCGCATGAGCAGGCCGTCGCGGGTGATGCCGGCGTTGCTCACCAGCACCTCCACCGGCCCCTGGTGCTCCTCGACCTCGCCGAACGCCCGGTCGACGTCCTCGGTGCTGGTGACGTCGCACCGCACGCCGAACAGCCCGTCGGGGACGCCGCTGCCGCGGTGGGTGACCGCCACCGAGTCGCCCTGCTCGGCGAAGGAGCGGGCGATGGCCAGCCCGATCCCCCGGTTCCCCCCGGTCACGAGCACCGATCTGCCCACTGCGTCACTCCCCTGCGCCGGCGGCACCGTCGGGCACCGAACCTAGTCGGTGGGCGCAGGTCACACCTCCGCGCGGCGGCGAGCGGGCCGGCGCCGGGTCAGCCCCGGCAGGAGCGCCACGCCGCGGGGCCGCGCCGTGGCGGGGGTCGCCGACGTGCAGCGCCGCGCGGTCAGGACCTCGTGATGGACCAGGGCCCGTCCGCCTCGACCGTCAGCACCACCGTGCCGGAGGGGATGAGCGTCTGCCCCGAGTAGGCGCCGATCTCGTTGACGAGCAGGTCCTGGGAGTCGCCGTAGGCCCACACCGCGAAGTTGGACTCCCCCTGGTGGGCGAACGTGACCGGGGTGAGCCCCTCGGCCGCGCCGGCGACGAGGACGACGCCGGCCCCCTCCCCGGTGAACGGCGCCCCTCCGTCCCACGAGGGTGCCGAGGCCAGCGGCGCGGAGGTGACGCTCCACTGGCCGTCGGCCTCGATCCGCAGGGCCGCCGCCTCCTCCCCGACGAGGAAGTTGAGCGGGTGCACTCCGGAGTACGACCCGATCTCGTTGACGAGCAGGTCGATGTCCCGTCCCTGCTCGTCGACGGCCCACACGGCGAAGTTGGAGGTCCCGGCGTGGGTGATCGTGACGGCCCGCGCATCGCGGGCGGTGAGCGTCTGCACCGTCGTGCCCGCGCCGGAGTACTGCTCGGTCGGCGCCGGCTCCGGTTCCGGGGCGGGGGGCGGCGGTGGTGCGGGGGTCGACCGCCGCGGCGACGTCGTCGTCGGTGCCGCGCTCGGGGACGGCGGGTCCTCCGCCATCGTCGCCGTGCCGGCGCGGTCGGCCGGTGACACCCCGGGGCTGACACCGTCACCCCCGCCGACGACGACGGCGACCACGACGACCGCGGCCACCAGCGCGCCCAGGCCGGCCACCCACCAGCTCCGGTACCAGGGGCCCACCGGTGCCGGGTGCTGAGCCCGGGCCGGCACACCGGCCGGGACCGGCACGCCGTCGTGGAGCCAGAGCGGCCAGCCGGGTGGCGGTGGCCCCCAGGCCGGGTCCGGCTGCCATCCCGGCGGAGGCGTCCACCCCTCGGGCGGTCGCGGCCAGTTCGGCGGCGGGTTGAAGCGCGTGGACATGGGAGCCACCCCCGTGGTCTCGGGTCGAGGATCCCGCACGCTACGGGCCGGTTCCGCCCTCCACCCGTCGCCGACGGTCACGGATCGGGAACGTCCGTCCCGTCCCGGTGGTGCCGCCCCTCGCGCCGACTCCCGGCCCCGCGGGGTGGGCGAAGATGAGGGGGTGTCCACGCCCGGCCGCCCGTCCACCCTCTACCTGGTCAAACAGCTGGAGCAGGCCGTGCGCGCCCGGCTGGACGAGGTGCTGCGCCCGGCCGGCATCACGCCCCTGCAGTACACGGCGCTGACCGTGCTGGAGCGGCACACGGACCTGAGCACCGCGGAGCTGGCCCGCAACTCGTTCGTCACCGACCAGAGCGCCGCGGACATGGTGGCCGCCCTGGAGGAGCGGGGCCTGCTGTCCCGGGTGCCCGACCCGCGCGACCGGCGCCGTCGGGTGCTGCGACTCACGGGGCCGGGTCGGGATCTCCTGGACCGCTACCGGGACGAGGTGGGCCGCCTCGAGTCGCGGATGGTGGCCCCGCTGAGCTCGGGTCAGGCCGAGGACCTCCGCCGGTACGTGCTGCTGTGCCGGGCCGCCCTGGACAGCCAGCCGCCGCGCTGAGCGGGCCGGCCGGGGTGCCGCGCCCGGCCGGGTGGGGCGCACCGCCCCTCACCCGGCCGGACCGGCCGCTCACTCGTCCCCGTGCCGCCCCGGCTCGCCGAGCCCGCCGACCAGGCGCGCCGGGTCGAAGCGGGTGTACCGCGCCGTGGTGCCGAGCTCGAGTGCGTCGGCGGCCGCGTTCAGCTGCCGCGGGGAGGCGACGTCGCCCCAGCGGCCGGTGTCGAGCCGCTGCTCCAGGGCCTGGAGTGCCGCGACCTGCTCCGCCGGCTGGAACTCGCAGTGGCCGGCGCCCTCGACGTAGGCCTGCCGCAGCAGCCGGGTCTCACCGGCCCGGTGCACCTGCTCGGCGTACCAGTCCTCGTGCTCGACCGGGACCAGCTCGTCGGCCACGGTGTGGATGGCCAGCTGCGGGACCTCCAGCTCCCCGGTCACCATCGACGACCGGGTGAGGTCGTCCACGGCGTCGGGGTCGGCCTCGACGTCGGCCTCGCCGGTCAGCGTGGCCAGGTCGGCGTCCAGGTCCAGGCCGGCATCGCGGTACAGCGCGCGCACCTGGCGGGCGTGCGGGCTGCTGTCCAGCAGCTCCCGGTAGTCCACCCCGGCGTTGTAGGCGCTGTTGCCGCCGGCGACGAGCTCGATCTGCTGCCGGCCGGTGACGTACCGCTCGAGGCCGCCACCGACCAGGGCCTCGTACTGCTGCACCTGCTCGGCCGCCGGGTCGCGCGGGTCCGCCGGGGCGTCCCCGGAGTACCAGGTGGCCGTGTTGAGGAACGCCGCGGCCAGGGCGATCCGCGCGCGGCCCTCGGGGCTCTCCTGGGCGGCGGTGACCGCGGCGGTCAGGTCGGCCGCCGCCCGGGCGGCCTGCTCCGGGCCGTCGTACCGGACCAGGGGGATGTCCTGCCCCGGGGCCAGCAGCGTGGCCAGGGCGTGGACGCCGTCGAGCTGGTAGTTGTTCAGGTTGAGCGCACCGGCGACCAGCCCGCAGGTGGTCAGCACGCCGTCGATCTCGCCCCGCGGGTCCTCCGCCTGCCGGGCACTGACCAGGCCGCCCATGGACCGGCCGAAGGCGATCGTCCGCTCCGGCTCGACACCCAGCGTGGCCTCGAAGGCCGCCAGCGCGGCGTACTGGTCGTCGACCGCGGATTCCAGTGCCCACATCGACGGGCCGGAGTACGACGAGCCCACGAGGGCGTAGCCCTGGTCCAGAAGCTCCTGCCGGGTCGCGTCGTCCGGGGCGTCACGCGCCACCAACGGCCCGAAGCCGTGCGCGAACAGGACGACGGTGCCGTTCCACTGCTCCGGCACGTGCCCCAGCCACGTGGCGCCGCTGCCCAGGTCGCCGCGGTACTCCCCCGGCGGGACGACCGGATCGGCCGCCGGTGCGGCGTTCGCCGCGGTGACCGCTCCTCCGCCGCCCACCAGCGCGACGGCCCCCGCCACGGCCGCCAGCCGGGTCCCCCACCTGTCCACGTCTCCCCCACTCCCGCCGGACGGCGTCCGGCACCGCTGTGCTGTGACGCCGACCACCCTGGCACGCGATCGAGGGAGGAGTACAGGTTTCCTGGACTTCTCCACGGTGGGTGACGAACCCATGCCACGCGGCGACCTCACGGCGTGGTCTATTGACAATCGATAGGAACCAGCTGATCGTCGATCCATGCTGACGGAACACCGGGCCGTGGGCCCGCTCCGGGTCCTGCTCGCGCTGGTCTTCGCCGCCCTGGTGGTGGCGCAGATCTGGGCCCTGCCCGGGCTGCTGCCCGACATCGCCGACCCGTCGCTGGAGCAGTCGGTCGTGCGGGGGACGATGCTGACGGTCTCGGTGCTGGGGCTGGTGTGCGTCCAGGTCGTCATCGTCTGCACCTGGCAGCTGCTGACACTTGTCCGCCACGACCGCATCTTCAGCGCCAGCGCCCTGCCGTGGGTGAACGCGATCGTGGGGGCGATCGCCGTGGGGTGGCTGATGCTCCTCGGCGCCTTCGTCTGCGCCTACTACTTCATCGTCGACGAGGTCAGCGACGACCCGGTGCTGCCCGCGCTGCTGCTGGTGCTGCTGCTCGTCGGCGCCGTGGTGGGTCTGCTCATGGTCGTGATGCGGGCACTGCTGCGGCAGGCCACGACCCTGCGGACCGACATGGAAGCGGTCATCTGATGCCCATCGTCGTGCGCATCGACGTCGAACTGGCCAAGCGCAAGATGAGCGTCGGCGAGTTCGCCGAGCGCGTGGGGCTCACCCCCGCGAACGTCGCCGTCCTGAAGAACGGCCGCGCCAAGGCCGTCCGCTTCAGCACCCTGGAGGCGATGTGCCGGGTGCTCGGCTGCCAGCCCGGGGACCTGCTCGAGTGGGTCCCGGAGGACTCCGCCGCCCCGCACGAGGCCCGCCGGTGATCGAGGTCCGGGGGCTCACCAAGCGCTACGGCGACGTCCTGGCCGTCGACGACCTCGGCTTCGACGTCCGGCCGGGGGCGGTGACCGGTTTCCTGGGTCCGAACGGTGCCGGGAAGTCCACGACCATGCGGGTGGTGCTGGGCCTGGACCGGCCCACGTCCGGGCAGGCCCTCGTCAACGGGCGCCCGTTCGCCACCCTGCCCGAACCGCTGCGCGAGGTCGGCGCGCTCCTCGACCCCGGCGCCGTGCACCCCGGCCGCACCGGGCGCGACCACCTGCGCGTGGCCGCCCGGACCAACGGCGTCCCGCTGCGCCGGGTGGAGGAGGTGGTCGAGCAGGTCGGGCTCGGCCGCGCGGCCCGCCGCCGGATCAGGGGCTACTCCCTCGGGATGCGCCAGCGCCTGGGCATCGCCGCGGCGCTGCTCGGCGACCCCGGTGTGCTGGTGTTCGACGAGCCGGTCAACGGCCTGGACCTCGACGGCGTCCGCTGGATCCGCGGACTGCTGCGCCGGCTCGCCGACGAGGGGCGCACCGTGCTGGTCTCCAGCCACCTGCTCAGCGAGATGCAGCAGACCGCCGACCGGCTGGTGGTCATCGGCCGCGGCCGGCTGATCGCGGACGCGACGACGGAGGAGATCCTCCGGGGGCTGGGCAACCGCACGGTGCGGGTGCGCACCGCACAGGCCGGGGTCCTGCTCGCCCGGCTCCGCGCGTGCGGCCTGACGGTGCAGCGCGTCGACGCGCACGAGCTGCAGGTCGACGGCAGCACCGCCGAGGACGTCGGGGAGCTCGCCCACGCCGCCGACGTCCCGCTGCACCACCTCTCCGAGGTGACCCAGTCCCTCGAGGAGGCCTACCTCGCGCTCACCGGCGAGGGCGTCGAGCACGCCAGTGCCCGGGTGGAGCCGGTACCGACGACGGAGGGAGCACCGTGACCGCGACGCCGACCCCCGCAGCCTCCGACGTCTCCCGTGGACGGGTGCTCGCCCGCACCTGCGCGGCCGAGTGGACCCGGCTGTGGACGGTCCGGGCGACCTGGTGGTCCCTCCTGGCGGCCGCCGTGGTCATGGTGGGGATCGCCACCGTCGCCGGCCTCGACGTGGCCGGGGACCCGGGTCCACCCGGGAGCGCCGTGGCCTGGGCGGTCGTGACGGTGACGGTGGTACCGGCGCAGTTCGGCCTGCTCGCCCTGGCCCTCACCGCCGTCACGTCCGACTACGCGACCGGCGGGATCGTCCCGGCCCTGCAGTGGACGCCACGACGCGGCGTCCTGCTGCTGGCCCGCACCGGCGTGACGGTCGCCGCGACCACGGGTGCCGGCGTGCTGCTGGCACTGGCCGCCGGCCTCGCGGCCACCGTCGCGGGACGCCCGGTCGTCGGCCTGCCCGCCGACGAGGGCCTCGACGCGCTCGGCACCGTGGCCCTCGTCGTCGCGGCGGGCACCGCCCTCGCGGTCGGGCTCGGCTTCCTGCTGCGCAGCACGGCCGGGGCCCTGGTCACGGTCTTCCTCGTGGTGCTGGTGCTCCCGGTGCTGCTGCCCCAGTTCGGGTACGCGTGGACCTCCGCGCTGGCCGAGGTGCTGCCCGGGTCCGGCGCGGCGTTCCTGCTCCTCGGCGAGGTGCCGGGGATGACCGAGGCGTCGTCGGTGACGACGCTGCTCGCCTGGGCCGGGGGCGCCCTCCTGCTCGGCTGGCTCCGGTTGGCGCGCGACGACGCCAACCGGTGACCAGCCCCCGGGGTCAGCGCCGGGTGCCGACGGCGACCAGGTACTCCATCTCGAACCGGGCCTGGTCGGACGTGCCGCGGTTCCACTCGTCGCAGAAGCGGTCGAGCGCCTCGTCGAACTCGGCCGCGCGGCCCTCGCGTTCGGCGTTGGCGCGGGCGGCGATCGTCGGCCCGTAGTAGGCCCGGAAGTGCTGGGCGTACTCGTGCGGCTCGCGGAAGGCGGTGACCTCGAGGACGCCGGGGGTGGACGTCCGCCACTCGACCCGGTCGCCGAACAGCTCCCGGAGGTGGTCCTCGCTGCCCCACAGCGGCGGCGGCTGCGCGCCCGGTGGGGGCGGCGGGGCGAAGGGCTTCATCGTCGCGAAGAGCGCGCCGATCATGCCCTGCGGCGTCCAGCACAGCAGGCCGATGCGGCCGCCGGGCCGGCACACGCGCACGAGCTGGTCGGCGGCGTCCTGGTGGTGCGGCGCGAACATGACCCCGATCGCGGACATGACCACGTCGAAGGACCCGTCCTCGAAGGGCAGGTTCTCCGCGTCCGCCTCCGTCCACTCCAGGTCCAGCCCCTGCGCCTCGGCGCGGCGCCGGCCCGCCTCCAGCAGCTCGGGGGTCAGGTCGCTGGCGGTCACCCGCGCACCGCGCTCGGCGGCGGGCAGCGAGGCGTTGCCGGTGCCGGCCGCGACGTCGAGGACCTGCTGCCCCGCGCGGATGTCGCAGGCCTCCACCAGCCGGGGCCCGAGCGGCAGCAGGAACGTCTCGACCATCCGGGGGTAGTCGCCGGAGGCCCACATCTTCCGGTGCCGCGCCTTGAGTTCGGTGTCGTTGAGCGTGACGGACATGCCAGTTCCTCCCGCGGAGTCGGCCGGACCCCCCAGAGGATGGCCAGCCCGGCTCCTGCCGGACAGGGACGAACTGCCCCGCTCGGGTCGCGGTTCGGTGCCCCGCGAACCCGGGGACCAGGGACGGGGCAGGCGGGGTGACGACGCCGCCGTCCATCCCGAGAGACCCCCGCT
The DNA here is from genome assembly GCF_054050635.1 of Geodermatophilus sp. SYSU D00079. NCBI lineage: Bacteria > Bacillati > Actinomycetota > Actinomycetes > Geodermatophilales > Geodermatophilaceae > Geodermatophilus > Geodermatophilus sp. SYSU D00079. Next base: position 106,016 of record NZ_JBJGZS010000005.1, read on the forward strand.
GCCCCTAGCGTCGGCACGGACCACCGGAGGACGACGGAGGCGATCCCATGACCGGCACGACCACCCTCACCCGCGAGCGGACCGACCTGATCGAGTCACTGCGGCGACACCGCGCCTTCCTCCGGTTCACCGTCCGCGACCTGACCGACGAGCAGGCGCAGCGGCGACCGACCCGCAGCGCGCTGGACCTCGCCGGCCTGGTCAAGCACGTCGCGGCCACGGAGGCGGGGTGGGCCCGCTTCGCCGAGGGTGGCGCCGAGGCGATGCACCGCAACTGGGGCCCCGACGCCGCGGCCCGGCACTGGCACCTGGCCCGCGGGGAGACGCTGGCCGGCGTGCTCACCGACTACGAGCAGGTGGCGCGGCGCACCGACGACCTCGTGGCCGCCCTGCCCGACCTGGACGCCGAGCACGCGCTGCCCGAGGCACCGTGGTTCGAGCCGGGCGCCCGCTGGTCGGCCCGGCGGGTGTTCCTGCACATCATCGCGGAGACCGCCCAGCACGCCGGGCACGCCGACATCCTGCGGGAGGCGATCGACGGCCAGAAGACGATGGGCTGATCCGGTAGCACCCCCGAGCCGGGTTCGGTTGGACGTCGCCGCCGACCTACGGGAACGTCGTCACAGGCACCGCGGGGAGGAGAGCTCATGAGGGTCGGCGACATCGACGTGCACCCGATCGCCGACGGCACCTTCCGCGCCAGCCCCGGCTACTTCGGCGACCACGTCACCGCGCACGGCCACGAGGACTTCTTCGACCGGCACGGCCAGGCGTGGCTGCCGATCGGCACCTTCCTCGTCCGGACCGGCTCCACCGTGGTCCTGGTCGACACGGGCCTGGGCCCCGACCTGCACGACGACGGGCCCCGGAGGCTGCTCGTCGGCGGGCAGTTGATGGTCGGCCTGCGGGCCGCCGGGGTGAGTCCGGAGGACATCGACGTCGTCATCTGCACGCACCTGCACCTCGACCACTGCGGGTGGCTGTTCGACCTGGCCGGCCGGCCGGTCTTCCCGCGGGCCCACCTCTGGTTCGGGGCGGCCGACTGGCGGCACTTCGTCCTCGACCCGGGCAGCCGGATGCTCGACCACATCCGGCACGGGATGCAGACCACCGACGGCGCCCGCATCCACCTGGTCAGCGACGACACCACCGTCGTCCCCGGCGTCGACCTCATGCCGACCCCCGGGCACACCCCGGGCCACCTGTCGGTCGTCGTGTCCTCCGGGGTGCACCGGGCGCTGCTCCTCGGGGACGCGATCACGTGTCCCGTGCAGCTGGACGAGCCCTCGTGGCACGCCATGGGCGACGTCGATCCGCAGCTCGCCGCGCAGGTGCGGGAACGGCTGTTCCGGGAGCTGGAGGGCGACACGACCTACGGGGCCGGCGCCCACTTCCCCGAGCTCCAGTTCGGCCGCGTCCTGACCGGCCAGGTGCGCAGGTGGATCGGCTGAGACCCCCGCCGGGCTGACGCACCGGACCCGCCGGCCGCCCACCGGCCGGTACCGGACGGTGCCCTGAGCGGTTGCGCCCGCCGGGCGGCAGGACCCGGGCGGACGCCGGCCGGGGCTCGCACCAGCCCCCCGCGCCGGACGTGACCGGTGGGGCGCGTGGGACCCGTGGGGCGCGGCGCCACCACCGGCGCGGAGCCCGTGCGCACGATGGGGGCGTGCCCGCCCGACCGGACGCCGTCGCCGCACTGCCGGCCGCTCCCGGCGTGTACCGCTTCCGGGACGACGGCGGCCGGGTGCTGTACGTGGGGCGGGCCGGGGAGCTGCGCCGCCGGGTCAGCTCCTACTGGGGCGATCTGCGGGACCGCCGCCACCTGCGGCGGATGGTGCTCCGGGTCGCCCGGATCGAGGCGCTGGTCTGCGACTCCGCGCACGAGGCCGCCTGGGCCGAACGCAACCTGCTCGAGCGGTCGCTGCCACCCTGGAACCGGATCGTCGGCGGCCTGGAGGTGCCCGTCAGCATCCGCCTGGACCCCTCACCGGAGGCGCCGCGCCTCGGCCTCGCCTCCGCGCACCGGCCGGCACCGGGTGTCCGCCTCTTCGGGCCCTATCTCGGGGCGCGCAGGGTGCGGCTGGCCGTGTCCGGCCTGGAACGGCTCTACCCGCTGGGCCACGCCGGCCCGACCCGCACCGCCGGCGAGCGGGAGCTGGCGCGGCTGCGCGGCGGGCAGGACACCCCCGTCGCGCAGCTGGCGAGCGCCGTGGCCGCCGTGCTGGACCGCGAGCCGACCGCGGTCGCCGACGCACTGGCGGCACTGACCGCCCGGCGCGACGCCGCTGCCGGGGCGCAGGCATACGAGGCCGCGGCGCGGCTCCAGGAGGAGATCGAGGCGGTCGAGTGGGTGGTCGCGCCGCAGCGGGTCACCGCGCCCGGCGGGGAGGGCGACGAGGACGTCACCGCCTGGGCCGACGACGTCCTGGTCCGGCTCCGGATCCGCGACGGCCGACTCCGCGCCTGGGAGCAGGAGTCCTGCACCCGGTCGGTGCCCGGCACCCGGGCGCCGACCGGATGGGTCCCCTTCCTGCGTCGCAACGCGGAACTGGCCGCCCGGCTCGCCGCGCTGCCCGTCGGCTGAGCTGCTCCGCAGCGGGCGGTGGTCCCCGCCGCGTCCGGCCGCCGGGCCTGGCCGGCGCCCCGCGCAGCACCCCCGCCGGCCGGACCCGCCGACCGGGCCGGAGGCGAGACGCGAGGTGGGAAGCCCGGGCACCGGTCGCGGTGTTCACCCGTCGTGCTGGACACAGAAGGAGGCACACGTGACCACTGAGACCGCGATCCTCGCCGGCGGCTGCTTCTGGGGCGCCCAGGAGCTGCTGCGCAAGCGCCCCGGGGTGCTCTCCACCCGCGTCGGCTACTCCGGGGGCGACACGCCCAACGCGACGTACCGCGACCACGGCGACCACGCCGAGGCGGTCGAGATCGTCTTCGACCCCGAGGTGATCTCGTTCCGGGAGCTGCTGGAGTTCTTCTTCCAGATCCACGACCCGTCGACGAAGGACCGGCAGGGCAACGACGTCGGCCGGAGCTACCGCTCGGCGATCTTCTACACCAGCGACGAGCAGCACCGCGTGGCGCTCGACACGATCGCCGACGTCGACGCGTCGGGTCTGTGGCCCGGCAAGGTCGTCACCGAGGTGGCGCCGGCCGGTGCGTTCTGGGAGGCCGAGGAGGAGCACCAGGACTACCTGCAGAAGATCCCCTTCGGCTACACCTGCCACTACGTGCGGCCCGACTGGGTGCTGCCGCGCCGGGAGGCGCAGACCGCCCGATGACCTGACGTACCGATGGGCGTCCCGGGCGGTGCACCCGGGACGCCCGTCGAGGTCGTCGTTGCGACGGCGTCGAGGGGTGGTCGTCCCCGTTGAGGGGACCCACGTCGAGATCAGTCCTGGATGAAGGCCAGCAGGTCGGCGTTGATCGTCTCGGCCTGCGTGGTCGGCATGCCGTGCGGGAAGCCGGCGTAGGTCTTCAACGTCCCGTTCGGCAGGAGCTCGGCCGAGAGCGGGCCGGAGTCGGCATAGGGCACGACCTGGTCGTCGTCGCCGTGCATGACCAGCACGGGCACGGTGATCTTCTCCAGGTCGTCGGTGAAGTCGGTCTGGGAGAACGCGACGACACCGTCGTAGTGGGCCTTGGCGCCGCCCATCATCCCCTGCCGCCACCAGTTCTGGATGACCGCCTCGATCGGTTCCACGCCAGGGCGGTTGAACCCGTAGAACGCGGTGGCGGCGAGATCGCGGTAGAACGCCGACCGGTTGGCGGCCACCTGCTCCTGGATGCCGTCGAAGACGCTCTTGGGCAGCCCGCCCGGGTTGGCGTCGGTCTGCACCATGATCGGCGGCACCGCGCTGATCAGGACCGCCTTCGCGACCCGGTCCTGGCCGTGCCGGGCGACGTAGTGCGCGACCTCGCCCCCGCCGGTGGAGTGGCCGACGTGGACGGCGTCGCGTAGGTCGAGGTGCGCGACGAGCGCGGCCAGGTCGTCGGCGTAGTGGTCCATGTCGTGCCCGTCGCTGACCTGCGCCGAGCGACCGTGGCCCCGCCGGTCGTGCGCGATGACGCGGTAGCCCTGCCGCAGGAAGAACATCATCTGGGTGTCCCAGTCGTCCGCCGACAGCGGCCAGCCGTGGCTGAAGACGATCGGCTGGCCGCTGCCCCAGTCCTTGTAGTAGATCTCGGTTCCATCGGCGGTCGTGATGACGGGCATGGGTGAGCCTCCTGCTCCCGGTGTCGTGGACACCGACCTGTGGCCCGGCGGTCCGCGAGCCGCTCCCGACGCTAGGGCCGGCGGATGTCCGGGAGGTGTGCCCTGAGTGACCGACTTCGGGCCCTGCCTGCCGCCCCTGCGCCGCTCCCGGGCGCCTCCACACCGGAACCGCCGGGAACCACCACCGCCCCGGTCCCGACCCGCCGTGTCCTCGCGCAGGGAGCCCCGGTGGTCACCCTCCTCGACACCGACCGACTGGACCCCGCCGCACGCCGGCCCGCCCAGGTGGCCGAGCGGCTCGAGGCCGCTCCGGTCTCCCGCACCCGCTTCCACGACCCGCGTCAGCCCGCCCGGGCACGGCTCGACACCTGGGACCTCGGCGGCGTCTCGGTGGTGCGGCTGGAACTGTCCGGGGAGCTGACGCTGAGCCGCTCGCGCCGCCAGATCGGCACCGACGCCGCGCCGGTGGTCTCCTTCGCCGTCCAGGTGGACGATCCGCCAGCGGCTGGAGGGAGCGCGGCGGGACCTGTCCGACCTCGCCCACCGCGATCGTCCGATCGCCGTCGTCGCACGGTGCTGGGGGTTCACCGATCCGTCGTACTCCAGCCGCCGCTCCCGGCAGGCCTCCGGGACGACGCCTCGCGACTGGCGGCGCAGCGCCTCGACCGCCTCTGCGCCGCCGGTCTGGTGGTCCGGGCGGGCCACCCCGGCGGCCGCGAGCGTCCGACCGTGAGCGCGTCGCGCCGACGCTCCTCGGCAGCGGTGATGGGCGGGCCGCCCGCTCCGCCCTCATCGGCCGCGAGCATCGACCTCGGTCCGCTCCCCGTCCCGCTCGCCCCACGGGAGCCCTAGCCTCCGACCATGCGAGCCGTGCAGATCACCCGCTTCGGCGGGCCCGAGGTCCTCGACGTCGTCGACCTGCCCGACCCCGTCCCCGGTGACGGCCAGCAGCTGTTCGACGTCTCCTCCGCCGGCGTGAACTTCGCCGACACCCACCAGGTCGAGGACAGCTATCTGGCGCCACAGCAGCTGCCGCTCGTCCCCGGCGCGGAGTTCGTCGGGACGCCGGCCGGCGGCGGACCGCGGGTGGTCGGGCTGCTCGACGGAGGCGGGTACGCGCAGCGGGTCGCCGCCCATCCGCGGCTGACCTGGGAGGTCCCCGACGGCGTGACCGACGAGCAGGCGCTGGCCGTCGTCCTCCAGGGGTCGACCGCCTGGCACCTGCTGCGCACCAGCGCGCACCTGGCCACCGGCGAGACCGTCGTGGTGGTCGCCGGCGCCGGTGGGGTCGGTTCGCTGGCGGTCCAGCTCGCCCGCCGCTGGGGCGCCGGTCGGGTGATCGCCACCGCCTCCAGCGCGGAGAAGCGGGCGCTGACCGAGGAGCTCGGCGCCGACGCGAGCATCGACCCGGCTCTCGCCGACGACGACCCGAAGGCGTTCACCGCCGCGCTGCGCGAGGCCAACGGCGGCAGGCCCGTGGACGTCGTCCTGGAGATGACCGGCGGCAACGTCTTCACCGGCGCGCTGTCGGCGCTGGCCCCCTTCGGCCGGCTGGTCACCTACGGCATGGCCGCCCGCCAGGAGACCCGGGCGGTGCCGCCGGGGGCGCTCATGCAGCGGAGCCGCGCGGTCATCGGCTTCTGGCTGGCCCACTGCATGACCCGGCCGCACATGATGGACGCCGCGATGACCGAGCTGCTGGCCCTGGTCGCCGACGGGTCGCTGCGGCCGATCCCCGGGGGCCGCTACCCGCTGACCGCCGTCCGCGAGGCGCACCAGGACCTGCTCGCCCGCCGCACCACCGGCAAGCTCACCCTCGACCCCGCGCGCTGAGCGGAGTGGCCGGGCCGCGGGAACCGCTCCCCGGCCACTCCGCTCACACGATGCGGCTGGTCCAGAGCAGGCTGAGGACGAGGCCGACCAGGGCGGCGAGCACACCTCCGCGGACGAACCAGTAGCTCACGTCGCGGGGCTCGGTGGTGTAGCCGATCTGGCTGCCGAGGTCCTCGTAGACCTGCTCGAGCTCCGCGGCGCTGGCCGCCTCGCTGTAGCTGCCGCCGGTCTCGTCGGCGACCCGCTCCAGGGTCTCGCGGTCCACCGGCACCGGCACCCGCTCGCCGTCGAGGTCGAGGGTGCCGTAGTCGGTGCCGAACGCGATGGTGGAGACCGGGATGCCCGCGTCGACGGCGGCGTCGATGGCCTGGGTGTCGTCGCGGCCGACGGTGTTGTACCCGTCGGAGAGCAGCACGATCCGCGCCGGCGGCAGCTCCTCCTCGGTGGAGTCCAGCGCCGCCTGGTAGTTCTGGATGGCGGTCAGCGAGGTGAACACCGCCTCGCCGATGGCGGTCGACTCGGCCAGGTCGAGGTTGTCGATCGCGGCCCGCACCTGACCGCGGTCGGTGGTGGGCGTGACCAGCGTGGTCGCCGTCCCGGCGAAGGACACCAGCCCGAGGTTGATCCGCGGCGGCAGGACGTCGACGAACTCCTTGGCCGCCTTCTGCATCGCCTCGAACCGGCTGGGCTCGATGTCGGTGGCCTGCATGGACAGCGACACGTCGACGGCCATGACCACCGTCGCCCGTTCCCGCGGCACCCGGACCTCGGTGGAGGGGACGGCGAGCGACACCAGCAGCGCGGCCATGCCGAGCGCGACCAGGGCGAAGGCCAGGTGCCGCCGCCACCCCGGCCGCCTGGGCACGAGCGTGTCGAGCAGGGCGACGTTGGTGAACCGGGCGGCGTAGGCCTTGCGGCGCAGCTGCAGCACCACGTACAGCGCGACCAGCGCCACGACGGCGAGCAGGGCCAGCAGCCACAGCGGGGCCTGGAAGGTCATCGTGCGGCTCCTCCGCTGCCGGCACGCCGGCGCTCGGCGACGAACCGGACGACGTCCATGAGCCAGTCGCGGTCCGTGCGCAGCTGCAGGTGCCCGGCGCCGGCCCGGCGCAGGGCCGCGGCGATGCCCCGGCGCTGGGCGGCGGCGCCGGCGGCGAACCGGGCGCGGAACTCCGCGTCGCCGGTCGGCACCTCCAGCGTCTGCCCGCTCTCGGGGTCGACGACGGTGAGCAGGCCGACGTCGGGCAGCTCCAGCTCCCGCGGGTCGACCACCTCGATGGCCAGCAGCTCGTGCCGCGCGGACAGGCCGCGCAGCGGGCGCTCCCAGTCGCTGTCGCCCAGGAAGTCCGACACGACGACCACGAGGCCGCGGCGCCGCTGCGGCCGGCGCAGCGACTCGAGCGCGGCGGCGAGGTCACCGCGGCGGCCGCCGGCCGCCCGTGGGGTGGCGACGACGGCGCGCAGCAGCCGGTCGGCGGCCAGCCGCCCGGAACCGGCCGGGTAGCGGTCGATCCGCTCGCCGGTGGTCACCACGGCCCCGAGGCGGTTGCCGCCCCGGACGGTCAGGTGGCTCACCGCGGCCAGCCCGGCGATGGCCAGGTCGCGCTTCTGGCACAGGGCGGTGCCGAAGTCGAGGCTGGCCGAGAGGTCGACGACCGCCCACGTCTCCAGCTCGCGGTCGGCGATCGTCTCGCGCACGTGCGGCACGAGGGTGCGCGCGGTGACCGGCCAGTCCATCCGCCGGACGTCGTCGCCGGGGTGGTAGGTGCGGGAGTCCCCGGCCTCGCTGCCCGAGCCCGGGACCAGCCCCAGGTGGTCGCCCTGCAGCAGCCCGTCGAGGCGGCGCCGGATGGTCAGCTCCAGCCGCTGCAGCAGGACGTCGGCCGGGCCCTCGGCGAAGTGCGGCGGCGCGCCGTCCCCGGCGCCCGGGTCGATGCCGGAGCCGGGGGTCGGTGCCCGCCCGGGCGGCTCCGGGTCCGCGGGGGCCGCCGTGCGGCGACGCAGGATCACGCCGGTGCGGACCCGCGCGCGTAGCCGTTGCCGGTGGGGCCGGGCTCGCCCTGCGGCGCCCCGCCGGGGTGGCCCTGCGGAGCCGGCTGACCCTGCGGAGCCGGCTGACCCTGCGGACCGTTCGGGCCCGGGGCACCGGCCGGGCCGGCGCCGAACGGCGGCACGGGCTGGCCCTGCGGTGGTCCGAACTGCGGCCCCGGCTGCCCCGGGCCGAACTGCGGCGGCCCCTGCGGCGGCGCGAACTGCGGCACGGCCGGCCCACCCGGGACGCTCGGGCCGAAGCCACCGGCCCGCTGCCGGGGGGTGACCTGCGGCAGCGGCACCGTCTGCAGGATCCGCTTGACCACGTGGTCGGCGGGCACGCCGTCGGCCAGGGCGTCGTAGGACAGCACCAGGCGGTGGCGCAGGACGTCGGCGGTGACGTCGAGGACGTCCTGCGGGAGCACGTAGTCGCGGCCGCGGACCAGCGCCAGTGCCCGGCTGGCCGCGATCAGCCCGAGCGAGGCGCGCGGGCTGGCGCCGTAGGAGACCCACGACGCGACGTCCTCCATGCCGTGCTCGCGCGGCGCGCGGGTGGCCACCACCAGGCGGACGACGTAGTCGACCAGCGCGTGGTGGACGAACACCTGCGAGGCGGTGCGCTGCATCCGGACGAGGTCGGCCGGGCCGAGGACGGTCTCGGCCACCGGCGGCGTCGAGCCCATCCGGTAGATGATCTCCCGCTCCTCCTCGGGGCTCGGGTAGTCCACGAGCACCTTCATGAGGAAGCGGTCGCGCTGGGCCTCCGGCAGCGGGTAGACGCCCTCGGACTCGATCGGGTTCTGCGTGGCCAGGACGAGGAACGGGTCGGGCAGGGGGTGGGTGACCCCGCCGATGGAGACCTGCTTCTCGGCCATGACCTCCAGCAGCGCCGACTGCACCTTCGCCGGCGCGCGGTTGATCTCGTCGGTGAGGACGAAGTTGGCGAACACCGGCCCGAGCTCGGTGTCGAAGGCGTCCTGGCCGGCCTTGTAGATGCGGGTGCCGATGATGTCGGCGGGCACCAGGTCGGGGGTGAACTGCAGGCGGGCGAACTTCCCGCCGACCACCGTGGCCAGCGTCTCCACCGCCAGGGTCTTGGCCACCCCGGGCACGCCCTCCAGCAGCACGTGGCCGCGGGCGAGCAGGGCGACGAGCATCCGCTCGACCAGCCGGTCCTGGCCCACGATGACCCGCTTGATCTCGAAGAGCACCCGCTCCAGGCGGGCGGCGTCGGCCGACGGCGGGACCGGCTGACCGACGGCGGTCGCGCCGGCGGTCTGCTCGAGGGGGGTGCTGGCGGCGCTGGTCACGCGGTCTCCTCGCTGGGGGTCGTCCCGTCGCAGCCAGTGTCCTACACGGAGCTGGACGCTTCCTGGACGCGCTGCGCCCTCCCCCACCGGGCGAGCCGGCGTCCCCGTGCGTCCGCCCCGCCGACCGTCCGCGTGGCGTGTGCACACCCCTGCCCGTGGGCACTCCTGGCTGCTAGCCTCGATCCTGCGTCGGGCAGCTCCCCCCGTGGCTGCCCGACGCCCTTCTGCCCCGCTCTACGGGCCCCGTCCCGGGGTCCCGCTCAGCCGGTGGGGCGCACGGCCCCGAAGTAGTCCGAGCCGTACCACATCGACGAGATCCGGACGACGTCGCCGCTCTGCGGGGCCTGGATGACCTGGCCGCCGCCGATGTAGAGCGCCACGTGGTAGATCGAGGTGTAGGCCGAGCCGGAGGCCCAGAACACCAGGTCACCGGCCTGCAGGTCCGAGGCGGCCACGGTGCGGTCGCGGAACCGCCAGTACTGGTCCCGGCTGGTGCCGCCGATGGCGATGCCGGCCTGCGCGTAGGCGTACTCGGTCAGGCCCGAGCAGTCGAAGCCGAAGACCGCGGTGTCCGGCGTGATGCCGAACGACGGGCCCCGGCTGCCGCCGCCACCCCAGCTGTAGGGCAGCCCCCGCTGGGACCTGGCCGCGGCGATCGCGGTCTGCACGGCCGACCCCGTGGGGGCCCCGGCGGTGGTGTTGGTGGAGGGCCCCGCCGAGCCCCCCGAGGACGAGCCGCCCGACGACGAGCCCCCGGACGAGGGCCGCCCGGAGGACGAACCGCCCGACCCGGAGCTCCCCGAGGACGAACCGCCCGAGGACGCGCTGCCCGAGCTGCCCGACGACGAGCCCGCCGACGCCGGGGGCGCCGGCGGGCGGGACCGGGCCGCCTCGGCGGCCGCGGCAGCCGCCGCAGCGGCGTCCCGGGCACCCTCGGCGCCGTAGAGGGCCTCCTGCGCCGCGGCGAGCTCGGCCTCCAGCGTGACCCGCTGCTCGCTGAGCGCCGCGGCCTGGGCGCGGGCGGAGATCTCCTGCTGCTGGGCGGCGGCGAGGGCCTCCCCGGCCGCCGTCTCCAGCTCGGTGGCCTCCTGCACGGCCGCCCGGGCCGCGCCCTCGGCGGCGGTGGCCTGCTCCTCCAGCACGGTCAGCTGGGTGAGGACGTCCACGCGGTGGGAGCCGGCGGCGTCCAGGAGCGCCGCGCGCTCCACCAGCTGGGCCGGGCCCTCGGCGCTCATGAGGGCCGCGGCGCCGGGCGCGGTGCTGCCCTGCATGTAGCTCGACCGCGCGAAGGCCACGACCTGCGCGCGCCCGCGCGCCAGCTCCGCCTCCGCCGCGGCCTGAGCCTCGGCGGCGGCGTCCGCCGCGGCCTGCGCCTCCTGCTGCGCGGCGCGGCGCTCCTCGTACTCCTGCAGGGCGATCTGGGCGGCCTGGTGCGCCCCTGCGGCGGCGGCCTCGGCCTCGGCCAGCTGGGCGCTCAGCGCGCCCACCCGCGCCGCGGCGGCGTCGCGCTCACCGCGCGCGGCCGCGACCGCGTCGTCCCCGGGGGTGGCTGCCGCCGTCCCCGGTGCCAGGCCGACGACGAGGAACGCGGCGGCGGCCGTCCCGACACGGCGGAGCCAGCGGGGACCCCTGCCCCTCGCCCCGTCCTGCTGCGTACGCGCTGCGCTGTCCACGAACCGACCCCTCTTCGACCCTGCACCGACGCACCCCGGAGGGCGCTTCCTGGTGCGGGATCGACCCGGCCGGGGAGGGAGTTGAGGGGGCCCTCACCCGGCCGGGTGATGTCGGGTCAGTTCACCTGACGGTCCGACGTGGACCAGAACGCCTCGCGCAGCTTGAACTTCTGGATCTTCCCGGTGGCGGTGCGGGCCAGCTCGTCGGCGAACTCCACCCGCTTGGGCGCCTTGTACGTGGCGATGCGCTGCCGGCAGTGGGCGATGATCTCCTCGGCCGTGGCCGACTGCCCCTCGGCCAGGACGACGATCGCGGTCACCATCTCCCCCCACTTGTCGTCGGGGACGCCGATGACCGCGACCTCCGCGACCGCCGGGTGGCTGAAGACGGCGTCCTCCACCTCGATGGAGGAGACGTTCTCCCCGCCGGTGATGATCACGTCCTTCTTGCGGTCGGAGATGGTGAGGTAGCCGCCCTCGTCGATCGTGCCGCCGTCCCCGGTGTGGAACCAGCCGCCCTCCAGGGCCTCGGCCGTGGCGTCGGGGTTCTCCCAGTAGCCGGCCAGGACGGTGTTGCCCTGGGCCAGCACCTCGCCGGACTCGCTGGTGGTCAGCCGGGTGCCCAGCGCCGGCACCCCGGCCCGGGACAGCCGCTTGGCCCGCTCCTCCGGGGGCAGCTGGTCGTACTCCTCGCGCGGGCGGTTGATGGTGAGCAACGGCGCGGTCTCGGTGAGGCCGTAGATCTGGTTGAACTCCCAGCCGAGCTCGGCCTCGACCCGGGCGATGGTGCGCGAGGGCGGCGGCGCCCCGGCGACGATGATCCGCACCCGGTCGCGGCCGGGGATCTCGCCCTGCCAGTCCGCGGCGGCGTCGAGCACGGCGTTCCACACCGCGGGGGCGCCGGCCATGACGGTGACCCCGTGCTGCTCGACCCGGCGGAGGATCTCCGCGCCGTCGACCTTGCGCAGCACCACCTGGCGGGCGCCGAGGCCGGTCGTGGAGTACGGCAGCCCCCAGCCGTTGCAGTGGAACATCGGCAGGGTGTGCATGTAGACGTCGCGGTCGCTGATCTGCATGTGCATCGCGAAGGTGACGGCGTTGACCCACTCGTTGCGGTGGGTCATCTGCACGCCCTTGGGCCGCGCCGTCGTCCCGCTGGTGTAGTTGATGGTGGCCGTGGCCTCCTCGTCCGGCTCCGACCACGGCCGCGGCTCGGTGTCGAAGCGGAGCAGCTGCTCGTACTCCTCGCCGGTCGTGAACCTGTGCTCGGCCTCCACGCTCTTGAGGGCCGGCTCCAGCTCCGGGTCGACCAGCAGCACCCGCGCGCCGCAGTGGCCGACGATGTAGCTCACCTCCTCCGGCTGCAGCCGGAAGTTGACCGGGACGGCCACCCGGCCCGACGACGGGAGGGCGAGCAGGCACTCCAGCAGCCGGCCGGCGTTGTGGCTGACGATCGCCACCCGCTCCCCCTCGCCCACCCCGAGCGCGTCGAGCCCGGCCTGCAGGGCGCGCCCGCGCCGGGCCACCTCGCGGTAGGTGAGCTCGCCGGTGGACGGCGCCGGCTGGTTGGGCTCGTCGACGATGCCGACCCGGTCGCCGTAGACGAGCTCGGCGCGGTCCAGGAAGTCACGGGTGGTCAAGGGCACGTGCATGTCGGGCTCCCCGGTGCTGTGGCCGCCCCCCGGAGCCGGGGCCAGCCGCTCGACGTGGTCCCCGTCACGCTATCGGGCACGGGGCCGTGCGGGCAGGTCCGCGGACCGGGTCCGCCGCTCAGCGCGCGACCAGGCGCGGCAGCGCGGTGCCGATCGGCTCCCGGACGACGAGGTCGGCGAGGTCGTCGTAGGGCGTGGGCTGGGCGTTGACGACGACGACCCGCGCGCCGGCCCCGGCGGCGAGGTCGGTGAGGCCCGCGGCGGGGTGCACGGTGAGGGAGGTGCCGACGGCGAGGAAGACGTCGCAGTCGGTCGCGGCCTCGACCGCGGCCTCGACGACGGCGGGGTCGAGCACCTGGCCGAAGCTGATCGTGGCCGACTTGAGGATGCCGCCGCAGCGCAGGCACGCCGGGTCGGGCTCGCCGGCGTCCACCCGGGCCAGCGCCTCGTCCATCGTCGTCCGGTCGCGGCAGGACAGGCACTCGACCTCGTGCACCGTGCCGTGCAGCTCCCGGACCAGCTCCGGCGAGGACCCGGCGGCCTGGTGCAGCCCGTCGATGTTCTGGGTGAGCAGTCCGCGCAGCCGGCCCTGCCGCTCGAGCTCCACCAGGGCACGGTGCCCGGCGTTGGGGTGGACGTCGCCCACCTGCAGGTCACGGCGCATGAGCCAGGCCCGGCGCCGGATGTCGGGGTCGGCCACGTAGTACGACAGCGTCACGAGCTTCTCGGCGTCCGGGTCCCTGGTCCAGACACCGTTCGGGCCGCGGTAGTCGGGGATGCCGCTGTCGGTGGAGATCCCGGCGCCGGTGAGCACGGTGACCCGCTCGGCGGTGGTCAGCCAGGCGGGCAGCGGGTCGGGCACGGCACCGGTCGTCACGCCGTCCACCGTAGGAGCGTGCGGCACCCGCTGACGGTCCGGTGGGCGCGCGGTCCCGGCTCCCCGTCCCGCGACCGGTGGCGTGTCGGCGGCCCCCCGACCAGGTGGCCGGACGGACGCGTCGGACCACCCCGACGTAGGCAAGGGTCGCCTCACCTGCGCGGGGGTGGCGGGCGGCTGGGATGATCGGGGGTGGCAAGCAGCGCGACAGACCAGCGAGGGGTAGGCGCAGAGACGTGGCAGCCAGCAAGGACAGCTTCGGTGCACGGGCGACGCTGAGCGTCGACGGCACCGACTACGACATCTACCGGCTCGACGCGGTGGAGGGCTCCGAGAAGCTGCCCTTCAGCCTGAAGGTCCTCCTCGAGAACCTGCTGCGCACCGAGGACGGCGCGGACATCACCGCGGACCACATCCGGGCGTTGGCGAACTGGGACCCGGACGCCCAGCCGGACCAGGAGATCCAGTTCACCCCGGCCCGCGTGGTCATGCAGGACTTCACCGGCGTCCCGTGCATCGTCGACCTCGCCACCATGCGCGAGGCCATGGCCGAGATCGGCGGCGACCCGAGCAAGATCAACCCGCTCGCGCCGGCCGAGATGGTCATCGACCACTCGGTGATCGCCGACGTCTTCGGCACCCCGGACTCCTTCGAGCGCAACGTCGAGATCGAGTTCCAGCGCAACGGGGAGCGCTACCAGTTCCTCCGCTGGGGCCAGGGCGCCTTCGACGACTTCGTGGTCGTCCCCCCGGGCATGGGAATCGTGCACCAGGTCAACATCGAGCACCTGGCCCGCGTGGTCTTCCCGCGCCAGGAGGGCGACCGCGTCGTCGCCTACCCCGACACCTGCGTCGGCACCGACTCGCACACCACGATGGTCAACGGCCTGGGCGTGCTGGGCTGGGGCGTCGGCGGCATCGAGGCCGAGGCGGCGCTGCTCGGCCAGCCGGTCTCGATGCTCATCCCGCGGGTCGTCGGCTTCAAGCTGACCGGCCAGCTGCCCGAGGGCTCCACCGCCACCGACCTGGTGCTCACGATCACCGAGATGCTGCGCCAGCACGGCGTGGTCGGGAAGTTCGTCGAGTTCTACGGCGAGGGCGTCTCCGCCGTCCCGCTGGCCAACCGCGCCACGATCGGCAACATGAGCCCCGAGTTCGGCTCGACCGCGGCGATGTTCCCCATCGACGAGGAGACCATCGGCTACCTGCGACTGACCGGCCGCAGCGCCGAGCAGGTGGCCCTGGTCGAGGCCTACGCCAAGGAGCAGGGCCTCTGGCACGACCCGTCCCGCGAGCCGGCGTTCTCCGAGTACCTCGAGCTCGACCTCGCCACCGTCGTCCCGTCGATCGCCGGCCCCAAGCGCCCCCAGGACCGCGTCGCGCTGTCCGACGCCAAGGCCTCCTTCCGGCAGGCGCTGCCCACGTACGCGCCGGTCGACGAGATGCAGAAGGACGACGACGACGCCCCGCGCGACACCGAGTCGGCCGTCGACGAGGCCTCGGAGGAGTCCTTCCCCGCCTCGGACCCGGTGAGCCCCTTCGCGCACGGCAACGGCGACGCCGGCAAGCCGCACCACGTCATCCCCGACCGCGTCCCGGACCGCCCGTCGAAGCCCACCCGGGTGGTGCTCGAGGACGGCACGGAGACCTACGTCGACCACGGTCACGTGGTGATCGCCGCGATCACCTCGTGCACCAACACGTCGAACCCGCAGGTCATGATCGGTGCGGCGCTGTTGGCCAAGAAGGCCGTCGAGGCGGGCCTGTCGAGCAAGCCGTGGGTGAAGACGACGCTGGCGCCGGGCTCGAAGGTCGTCACCGACTACTACGAGAAGTCCGGCCTGACCCCGTACCTGGAGAAGCTGGGCTTCTTCCTGGTCGGCTACGGCTGCACCACCTGCATCGGCAACTCCGGCCCGCTGCCGGAGCCGGTGTCGGCGGCGGTGAACGAGGCCGACCTCGCCGTCGTCTCGGTGCTGTCGGGCAACCGCAACTTCGAGGGCCGGATCAACCCGGACGTCAAGATGAACTACCTGGCCAGCCCGCCGCTGGTGATCGCCTACGCGCTGGCCGGCTCGATGGACCTCGACATCACCTCCGAGCCACTGGGCAAGGGCAAGGACGGGCAGGACGTCTACCTGCGCGACATCTGGCCCTCGCCGCAGGAGGTCCAGCGGGTCATCGACGAGGCCATCTCGGCCGAGCAGTTCGGCCGCAGCTACGAGGACGTCTTCGCCGGCACCGAGCAGTGGCAGAACCTGCCCACGCCGACCGGGAGCACCTTCGAGTGGGACCCGGAGAGCACCTACGTCCGCAAGCCCCCGTACTTCGAGGGCATGCCGGAGACGCCGGCCCCCGTGCAGGACATCTCCGGCGCCCGCACCCTCGCGGTGCTCGGCGACTCGGTGACCACCGACCACATCTCCCCGGCCGGCTCCATCAAGGCCGACAGCCCGGCCGGCCGGTACCTGCAGGAGCACGGCGTCGAGCGCCGCGACTTCAACTCCTACGGCTCCCGGCGCGGGAACCACGAGGTGATGATCCGCGGCACGTTCGCCAACATCCGGCTGCGCAACCTGCTGGTGCCCGGTACCGAGGGTGGGGTCACCAAGAACCACCTCACCGGTGAGACGACGTCGATCTACGACGCGTCGGTCGCCTACCAGGAGCAGGGGATCCCGCTGGTCGTCCTGGCCGGCAAGGAGTACGGCTCGGGCTCCTCGCGCGACTGGGCGGCCAAGGGCACCGCGCTGCTGGGCGTCAAGGCCGTCATCGCCGAGAGCTACGAGCGCATCCACCGCTCCAACCTCATCGGCATGGGCGTGCTGCCGCTGCAGTTCCCCGAGGGTCAGACCCGGGAGTCGCTCGGCCTGACCGGCGACGAGGAGTTCACCATCACCGGGATCACCGCCCTCAACGACGGCGAGACCCCGCGCACGGTGAAGGTGCAGGCCGGCGACGTGGAGTTCGACGCCGTCGTCCGCATCGACACCCCCGGTGAGGCGAACTACTACCGCAACGGCGGGATCATGCAGTACGTCCTGCGCTCGCTGCGGGGCTCGGCGAACTGATGGACCTGGGCCTGGGTGGTCGCGGGTACCTGCTCACCGGCGCGAGCCGGGGGCTGGGCTTCGCGACCGCCCGGGCCCTGGTCGACGACGGGGCCCGGGTGCTGGTGAGCTCCCGGGCCCCCGGTGCCGTCGCCGCGGCCGCCGAGGAGCTGGGTGGCGCGCCGGCGGCGTACGGCGAGGCCGCCGACCTCGCCGACCCCGGGGCCGCCGACCGGCTGGTCGAGGCGGCCCTGGACCGGCTGGGCGAGGTGCACGGCGCGCTGATCTCGGTCGGCGGGCCGGCGCCCGGCAGCGTCCTCGACACCGCCGAGCAGCACTGGCGGGACGGCGTCGAGGCGCTGCTGCTGGGCCCGCTGCGGGTGGTGAAGGCACTGGTCCCGCACCTGCGCGAGGGTGCGGCGATCGGCTTCGTGCTGTCCACGTCGGTGCGCCAGCCCCTGGAGGGCCTGGCGGTCTCCAACGGGCTGCGGCCGGGGATCGCGATGACCGCCAAGGGCCTGTCCGACGAGCTGGGTCCGCGGGGGATCCGCGTGCTCGGCCTGCTCCCCGGTGCCACCGCCACCGACCGGATCGTCGAGATCGACTCGCAGAAGCCCGACCCCGACGCCGCACGGCGCGCGACCGAGGCGTCGATCCCGCTGCGGCGGTACGGGCGCCCGGAGGAGTTCGGCCGCGTCGCGGCGTTCCTCCTCTCCCCCGCCGCCTCCTACGTCACCGGGACCATGGTGCCCGTGGACGGCGGCCGGCTGCGCAGCCCGTGAGCGGGCCGGCCACCCCTCCCCCCGTGCTCGTCGCCTGCGCGCACGGCACCCGCAACCCCACCGGCCGCCGGCTGGTCGCCGAGCTCGCCCTGGCCGCCCGCGCCCTGCGCCCCGGCCTGACCACCACCGCGGCGTTCGTCGACGTCCAGCCCCCGACGGTGGCCGACGTCGTGGCGGAGCTGCGGGCCGCCGGCCGGGCCGCGGTCGTCGTGCCCCTGCTGCTCAGCGGCGGGTACCACGTGCACGTGGACATCGCACGGGCCGTCGAGGGCGGTGCGGGTGCGGTGGCCGCCCGGCCGCTCGGACCGGACCCACGGCTGGCCGCGGTGCTCGACGACCGGCTGCGGGAAGCAGGGGCCGACCCCCGCGACCCGTTCACCGCGGTGGTGCTGGCCGCGGCCGGCTCCAGCGACCCCCGTTCGGTGGCCGACGTCGAGGAGACCGCCGACCTCCTCCAGCGCTCCTGGGCCGGCCCGGTGACCACCGGCTACGGCTCCGCGGCCCGGCCGCCGGTCGCCGACGCGGTGACCGCCGCCCGCCGGGCGGGGGCCGAACGGGTCGTCGTCGCGGCCTACCTGCTGGCGCCGGGGCACTTCCACGACAAGCTCGCCGGCGCGGGCGCCGACGCGGTCACCGCTCCCCTCCTGCCCGACCAGCAGATCGCCGCGGTGCTGCTGGACCGCTACGACGCGGTGGCGTCCGCCGCGGTCGTCGGCTCCCCGCCCGCCGACCCCCCGCCGAGCAACGCCCGGACCCCGTCGGCGTAGGCCGGCGCCGGCACGTCACCCAGCAGGAGCCGCTGCAGCAGGAACCCCAGCGCCAGCGAGAACATCGCCGCGCCCACCTGGTGCGGATCGGCGTCGTGCGACAGGCGGCCGGCCCGCTGGGCGCGCACCGCCACCTCCTGCAGCCGGCCACGGATGCCGGTGTAGGCGCCGCGGGCCACGTCGTGCACCGCGGGGTTGCGCAACGCCTCGGCCCAGGCCTGGACCGCGACCCGCGTCACGTCGACCGGCCGGCTGGCGGCCACGGTGGCGACCAGGTCGACCGCCGCCGCGACCGCCTCGGCGGGATCCGGTTCGTCGGACTCGGCCAGCCACTGGTCGAACCGCCGCACCGCCTCCCCCATGACGCGGTCGACGATGGCGCGCACCAGGTCGTCCTTGCTGGCGAAGTAGCGGTAGACGGCCCCGGCCGACAGCCCCGACTCGGCGATCACCTCGGCCATGCCGGTGGCCTGGAAACCGTTCTCGGCGAACCGCACGATCGCGGCGTCCAGGATCTGCTCGCGGCGGGCGGCGAGGTGGTCCTCGGAGACACGGGGCACGGACGGGATCGTAGAACGGACGTTCGTTCTTGACGTCGCGGCACCGAGCGAGGAGTCTCGTCCCCGAAGGAGAACGGTCGTTCGTTTTTCACTCGGGAGGTCCGATGTCCCCCACGCCCACCGCTCACGGCGCCCGTCTCGTCCCGGGCCTGGTCGCCCTCTTCGCGGTCCTGCTGACCGTCCTGCTGACCGCGTTCGCCTGGCCCGCGGTCCGTTCGGAGCCCCGCGACCTCCCCGTCGCCGTCGCCGGTCCTCCTGCGGCCACCGAGCCGCTGACCCAGGCCCTGACGGCACGGGAGCCGGGCGCGTTCGACGTCCGCACCGTCGCCGACGAGGCGGCGGCGCTCGAGGCCGTCCGTGACCGCGAGGTCTACGGGGCCGTCGTGGCCGGCGCCGACGGGCCCCGGGTACTGGTCGCCTCGGCCGCGAGCCCGGCGGTCGCCCAGGCGCTCGGCCAGGTGGCACTCGGTCTCGGCGCCGCGACCGGCACGACCGTCCCCGTGGAGGACGTCGTCCCCACGCCGGAGGCCGACCCGCGCGGGGCCGGCCTGGCTGCCGGCGGCCTCCCCCTGGCGATCGGCGGCATCGCCACCGCCGCGCTGACCGTGCGCCTGCTGTCCCGGACCCGCCAGCGGATCGCCGCGGCACTGGGCATGGCGCTGGCCGGCGGCATGGTGACCGCGACCGTGCTCGGCACCTGGCTGGGTTCCCTGACCGGCGGCTGGTGGGCTGTCACCGGTGTCGCGGCCCTCGGCATCGCGGCCACCGCGCTGGCCCTGCTCGGCCTGGTGACCGTCGCCGGCACACCGGGCTTCGCCCTCGGCGCGGCCACCGTCGTGCTGCTGGGCAACCCGCTGTCGGGGCTGACCTCCGCGCCGGAGCTCCTGCCCCCCGGCTGGGGCACGCTCGGCCAGCTGCTGCCCCCCGGCGCCACCGGCTCGCTGCTGCGCTCGGTGTCCTGGTTCGACGGCGCCGGCGCCGCGACCCCGCTGCTCGTCCTCACCGGGTGGGCCGTCGCGGGCCTGCTGCTGGTCGCCACCGGGGCGGCCGCCACGCGCCGCCGGGCGGCCACCCCCGCCGCGGCCGACCGTCCCCTCGAGGCTGCGGCCTGAGCGTCGGCCCCGTGCCGGCTCGGGTTGTCCGACCGGTGCCGGCAGGCGAGGCTCGCGACATGGGTGCCGACGCCGTCTTCTTCGCCCGCCCCGAGGCAGAGGGCACCCCCCTGGGCATCGCCCCGCGTCTGGCCGGCTGGATGGCGACCGGGCACCCCGACCAGGTGCACGTCCGGGCCCTGGTCACCCACGCCCAGCAGGTGCTCGGCCCGGCGCCCGAGGGGTGCGGCCCCACGGCGTTGCGCCTGGACGTCGGGCTGGCCGACGACGTCCGGATGCTCGACCAGTACGCGCTGGCCCACTACCTGGTCCCGCTGGTGGAGTGGCTGGGCCCGCACGGCGGCTGGGAGTTCGCCAGCGTCTGGGCCACCAAGGCCCCGGGCACGGACACCGTCCTGCGGTGCGCGGCCGCGGAGCCGGTGGCGCAACCCGGCGGTGACCGCACGTTCGCCGTCCGCACCGACACCTCCGTCGGCTCCCCGGAGTTCACCGCCCAGGTGCGCGCACAGCTCGCGGGGCAGGAACCCGTGCCGGACGGACCGGTCGCCCTGGAGCTGTCCTTCGCGGTGCCTCCGGGGTCCCACTGGGCCGGGCTCTGGCAGCCCACCGTCGACGGCCTGGTCACCGTGCTGGGCACCGCCGGGGACGACCGGCCGGACGATCCCCGCGACGGCCGCGTGGTCGAGCTCGGCCTCCACCGGCGCGAGGACCCGGCGCTGGAGCACGACGTGGTCGTCACCGGGGTGCTCCGCGTCCTGCCGGAGGGCCCGCCCACCCCGGGCTGAGCGTGCCCGCACCGGGAAGGGAGCAGCCTTGCTCCCCAGCTTGCGGGTGCACCCCCCTCCCCCGACCTCGGGTACACGGTCGGGACGATCCGGTCGACGCTGTTCCACGCACGGGGGATCTCGAACAGAGGGATCCGGAGCATGGACCACCAGCACACCCTCACCCGCCGCGACGCCCTCAAGGTCGGCGTCCTGGGGACCGCGGCGCTGACCCTCCCCTTCCTCCCGGGCGCCCTGGCCGCCAAGCGGGCGTCCGAGCTCAAGGAGGAGCAGCTGCCGCGGCCGTACACCACGCCGTTCGCCCTGCCGCCCGACCTGGCGCCCACGGGCACCGTCACGACCGGTGGGCAGGTGCGGCCCCTGTACGTCCTGGAGCAGAGGTCGTTCTCGGCCAGCATCCTGCCCGGCTTCCGGACGACGATGTGGGGCTACAACGGGTCCTTCCCGGGGCCCACGATCCGGGCGACACGGGGCACGCCGATCGCCGTCCGCCAGATCAACCGGCTGCCCGCGACCCACCCCACGCTGCGGTACGAGGCCACCACCTCCACGCACCTGCACGGGGCGCCGTCGCTGCCGCAGTACGACGGGTACGCCAACGACCTCATGCGGCCGGGCCAGTTCAAGGACTACCTCTACGACAACATCGAGGAAGAACGCACGATCTGGTACCACGACCACGCCGTGCACCACACGACCGAGAACGTCTACATGGGGCTGGCCGGGCTGTACGTCCTGCGCAACCCCGTGGACGGGCAGCTGCCCAGCGGCCGGTTCGACGTCCCCCTGGTCATCAGCGACGCCGCCTTCACCAAGTCCGGCCAGCTGCTGTTCGAGGACCACAGCGAGTCCGGCCTGGCCGGTGACGTCATCCTGGTCAACGGCCGGCCGTGGCCGTTGATGCAGGTCGAACGGCGGCAGTACCGCTTCCGCATCCTCATCGCGTCGTTGGGCCGCGCCTACAAGCTGCAGCTCTCCCCCGCCGCGCCGATGACGGTGGTCGCCACCGACGGCGGCCTGATGCCCGAACCCCAGCCGGTCACCACGCTCACCGCAGGGATGGCCGAGCGCTACGAGGTCGTCATCGACTTCTCGAACTACCGCATCGGCCAGCGTGTCGAGCTGCGCAACCTCGGGGTGGACAACGCGATCGACTACGACCACACGAACAAGGTGATGGCGTTCCAGGTGGTGGCCGAGGCCAGCGTCCCGGACGCCCCCATCGCCCTCCCCCGGATCGCCGAGCCGTCGCTCCCCGAGAAGCCGCTCATGGAGCTCGGGCCCGCCGACGCCGTGCGCACCCGGCAGCTGCGCTTCGAGCGCCAGGGCGGGGAGTGGACGATTGACCGCAAGACGTGGGCCGACGTGGAGGCGTCGGAGTTCCGGGACGTGCTCGCCAACCCGGAGCCGGGCGACGTCGAGCTGTGGGAGCTGCAGAACAACTCCGGCGGCTGGTTCCACCCCATCCACGTGCACCTGGTCGACTTCAAGATCCTCGACCGGGACGGCAGGCCGCCGGAGCCGTACGAGCGAGGGCCCAAGGACGTGGTCTACCTCGGGGAGAACGAGACGGTGCGGATCATCGCCCGCTTCGGCGGGGCCCTCGTGCCCGCACCCGGCCAGGAGCCGATCCGCCGCACCGGCCGGTACATGATCCACTGCCACAACACCAGCCACGAGGACCACGACATGATGTTCCAGTTCCGGGTGGGTGCGGACACCCCGGAGAACGACCCGCTCGGCGTCCCTCCCCAGCCGCTGCCGGGCGGCGCCGGGGGCACCGCCCCGTCCCCGACGCCCACGCCGTCGCCCTCACCGTCCCCCTCGCCCTCACCGTCCCCCTCGCCCTCGCCGGCTGCGCCGAGCACCGGCAGTGCGACGCCGACGCCACCGCGCCGCGGGGTGCAGGCGACGACGACACCGCCGCGGCGGCGGTGACCGGCGGCCGCTAGGGCTGCGGGCCGGTCGCGACCGGGCGGCCGGGGTCGCTGGACCACTGGGACCACGACCCCGGCCACAGGGCGGCGTCGAACCCGGCCACGGCCAGCGCCGCGACCTCGTGGGCGGCGGTGACGCCGGAACCGCAGTACGCAGCGACCGGCCGGCCCGGCACGATGCCCAGGTCGGCGAACCGGGCGGCGAGTACAGCGGCTGCACGGAACCGTCCGTCGCCGTCGAGGTTGTCCGTCGTCGGCGCGCTCACCGCGCCGGGCACGTGCCCGGCGCGCGGGTCGACCGGCTCCATCTCCCCCCGGTAGCGCTCGCCGGCGCGCGCGTCGAGCAGGATCCCACCGGCGGCGGGAAACGCGGCGGCCTCGTCGATCGACAGCACCGGCATGCCCCCGCCGCGGAGGGTCACGTCGCCCGGCTCCGGGACGACGTCCCCGGTGTCCAGCCGGCCGCCGGCCCGGCTCCACGCGGCGAGGCCGCCGTCGAGCAGCCGGACGTCGGCCAGTCCACCCCAGCGCAGCAGCCACCAGGCGCGGGCCGCGGCCAGCCCCCCGGCGTCGTCGTAGACGACGACGGGGTCGCCGTCGTGCAGACCCCACCGCCGCGCCGCGGCCTGCAGTCGCTGTAACGACGGGAGGGGGTGCCGGCCCTCGGCCGCGGACGGGGGTCCGCTGAGCTCGTCGTCGAGGTCGACGAAGACCGCCCCGGGGAGGTGCCCGGCGCGGTACCGGTCGCGCCCACCGGGGTCGCCCAGCGACCACCGGACGTCGAGCACGACCAGGCCCGGCTGTCCGCCGCAGAACTCGTCGACGGTCACCAGCACCGGCGCCGCCTGGGTCACTGGGGCGCCAGCAGCCCGCGCAGCTCCTGGGTGAGCGCCTCGCGCGCCTCGGGGTGCTGGTGCCAGGCGGCCGGCGTGGCCTGCAGGAGGGAGATCCGCCAGCGGCCGCCGCCCTCGTCGACGGCGACCAGGGTGTGGACGGTGTGCAGGCGCGGGTCGAGGTCGTTGGCCCCCGGGGGGATCATCCCGGCGTGGGCGATGAGGACCGCGACGTCGGGCGCGATCGGCCGGACCGACCGGACGACCCCGACGTAGGTCTGGGTCGGGTGGCTGGCGAAGACCTGCCGCAGGTGCGCGGCGATGGCCAGCCGGCCGTGCTGGAGGGTGCCGTCGTAGCCCACGATGTCCCCGTCGTCGGCGAAGCCGGCTGCGACCGCGGCTCCGCTGCGCCGGTTCCAGCCGTCGAGGAACGACGTGTAGAGCGCACGGATCTGGGTGTCGTACGGGTGCGCTGCGGTCACAGAGTCCTCCTCGCTGGCGCCGCCGACCGGCGGTGCAGTCTTCCCGCGTGACCGCGCCAGCCCGGTCACGTCGTCCCTCGTGTGTCCTGGGACAGGAGTGACGGTAGTGGTCAGGCCGCGCCGACCGTTCGCCCCTCGCCGACGGCGAACTGGGTCCGGTACAGGTCGGCGTACCGGCCCCCGAGCGCCAGCAACTCCGCGTGTGTGCCCGACTCCGCGATGCGACCGTCGTCGACGACGAGGATCTGGTCGGCGCTGCGGATGGTCGACAGCCGGTGGGCGATCACCAGCGACGTCCGGCCGGTCAGCGCGGTGTCCAGGGCGTGCTGCACCGCCACCTCCGACTCGCTGTCCAGGTGGGCCGTCGCCTCGTCGAGGATGACGATGCCCGGCGCCTTGAGCAGGACGCGGGCGATGGCCAGCCGCTGCTTCTCGCCACCCGAGAGGCGGTGGCCGCGGTCACCGACGACGGTGTCCAGCCCGTCGGGCAGCGAGCGCACCAGCCCGGCGATCCGGGCGCCGGCCAGCGCCTCCCACAGCTGCGCCTCGGTGGCCTCGGGCCGGGCGTAGAGCAGGTTGGCCCGGATGGTGTCGTGGAACAGGTGGGCGTCCTGGCTGACCACGCCGATGGCGTCGCGCAGCGAGCCGAGCGTCGCGTGCCGGACGTCGACGCCGCCGACCCGGACGGTGCCGCTGGTGGCGTCGTACAACCGCGGCACCAGGTTGGCGATCGTCGACTTGCCCGCGCCGGAGTGGCCGACCAGGGCCACCAGCTGGCCCGGCTCGACGCGGAAGGAGACGTCGTGCAGGACGGCGGTCGGCCCGCCGTGCTCGGGGAGGGAGACGTCCTCCAGCGACGGCAGCGAGACCTCCGCGGCCGAGGGGTAGCTGAAGGACACGTGCTCGAACTCGATCGACCGGTCGCCGGCCGGCACCGGGACCGCGTCGGGCTCCTCGCGGATCATCGGCTCCAGGTCGAGCACCTCGAACACCCGGTCGAAGCTGACCATCGCGCTCATGACGTCGACGCGGACGTTGGACAGCGCGGTCAGCGGGCCGTACAGGCGCGACAGCAGCAGCGCCAGGGCCACGACGTCCCCGGGGCTGAGCGAGCCGGCGAACGCCAGCGCGCCCCCGAGGCCGTAGACCAGCGCGGTGGCCAGCGCGGCGACCAGCGTCAGGGCGGTGAAGAAGGTGCGGCCGTACATGGCCGACAGGACGCCGATGTCGCGCACCCGCGCGGCGCGGCCGCTGAAGCCCGCCGCCTCGGCGTCGGGCCGGCCGAACAGCTTGACCAGCAGCGCGCCGGCGACGTTGAACCGCTCGGTCATCGTCGCGTTCATCGAGGCGTTGAGCCCGTAGGACTCCCGGGTGATCTCCTGCAGCCGGCGCCCGATCCGCCGGGCCGGGAGGACGAACACAGGCACCAGGACCAGCGACAGCGCGGTGATCTGCCAAGAGAGGCTGAACATCACGCCGGCGGTCAGCACCAGGCCGATGGCGTTGGAGAGCACCCCCGACAGGGTCGAGGTGAACGCCTGCTGGGCGCCGATGACGTCGTTGTTGAGCCGGCTGACCAGCGCGCCGGTCTGGGTGCGGGTGAAGAACGCCACCGGCATCCGCTGCACGTGCTCGAACACCCTGCTGCGGAGGTCGTAGATGACCCCCTCGCCGATGCGGGCGGAGAACCAGCGGGTCGCCAGCGAGATGCCGGCGTCGACCACCGCGAGCGCGGCGATCAGGAGGGCGATGCGGACGATGTCGGCCGCGGTGCCCTCCAGGCCGGCGATCCGGTTGATGATCCGGCCGGCCAGCAGCGGGGTCAGCACCCCGATCACCGAGGAGCCGACGACCAGCAGCACGAAGAAGGTCAGGTCGCGCCGGTAGGGACCGGCCACGCCCAGCACCCGCCGGACGGTGCCCTTGGGCAGCTCCCGCGCCGCGACCGACGGGTCACGACGGAAGGACCGCATCGCCGCCATCGAGGTCATGGGACCGCTCACGTCACCACCACCTCCTTCCCGTCGTCCGGCCAACGCCACCGCCGGACGGCGGATTCCGCCCCAGGATGTCAGCGCCCTCCGACGAGTTCGGCGAGCCGGCGGGTCTGCGCCGCGCGCTCGGCGGCGTCCTGCGTCGCCGGGTCGTTGCGGACGGCGGAGCGCACCAGGGCGGCGGTCTCCCGGCTGGCGCCGGCCGGCGCCGCGGTGATCGCGCTGAGCAGCTCGGTGACGGCGGCGTCGAGCCGGTCCGCGGGGACGACGGCGTTCGCCAGGCCCACGGCGTGCGCCTCGGCCGCCCCGACGCCCCGGCCGGTCAGGCACATCTCCAGGGCCCGGGAGTAGCCGACCAGCTCCACGAGGGTGCTGGTCCCGGTGAGGTCGGGGACGAGCCCGAGCGTGGCCTCCGGCAGCCGCAGGACGGCGTCCTCGGTGAGGACGCGCAGGTCGCAGGCGAGGGCGAGCTGGGCGCCCGCGCCGATCGCGTGCCCCTGGACCGCGGCCACCGAGACGATGCCCGGTGCGCGCAGCCAGCGGAACCCCGCCTGGTAGCGGCGGATGCGCTCCTGGGTCTCCTCGGCGGGCAGCCGGGCCAGCTCCCCCAGCCCGCCCGCGGTGCCGGGCTCGGGACTGAACAGGCTGCGGTCCAGGCCGGCGGAGAACGACCGGCCGGCGCCGCGCACCACCACGACCCGGACGTCCTCGTCGAGGGACTCCCCCACGGCGGCCAGCGCGGCCCAGGTGGCGGGGGTCTGCGCGTTGAGCTGGTCGGGGCGGTCCAGCGTGACGGTGAGGACGGCGCCGTCCCGCGCCGTCCGCACCCACCCGGCGTCGTCGGCCGGCGTCACGCCTTCTTGGTGTTCCGGTTGGCTCCCCCGCGGCTGCGGAGCGTGGCACCGGACTCCGACAGCAGGCGGTGGACGAAGCCGTACGAGCGGTTGGTCGAGGTCGCCAGCGACCGGATGCTCTCCCCGCCGTCGTACCGCTGGCGCAGCTCGTCGGCCAGCGACGACCGGTCGCCCCCGGTGATGCGCTTGCCCTTGCCGAGGTCCGCAGTGCTCGAGTCGGCCATGACTCCCCTCCGTCAGCGACCGTCCGCGAACCGCCTGGCCCGCTCCGGCTGCTCGTCCGCGTGGCGCCGGGCCCCACTGACCTCGGCGTCCCGCGATCCATGATCACTCAGCCCCGCGGACTCGGCCACGCGAACGGGAGGACGGCCCGTGCCGACCGGACTGCCGCGCCCGAGACCCCGCGACTCCGGGGGAGTCGCTCCACGGAGCGGCCCACGGGCCCCGCCTCCTGGGGAGTTGCGCTCCGGCGACGCTCGCGGCGCGGCACCCGGCCGGGAGGACCGGTGACGGAGGGCCGGAGGGCCTCCCGCCCGGGACACGCGCGGCGGTGCTACGCCAGCTCGACGAGGTCGGCGAGGTCCTCGCTCCAGGCGTCCTCGGTGCCGTCGGGCAGCAGGATGACCTTGTCCGGGTCCAGGGCCCGCACCGCGCCCTCGTCGTGGGTGACCAGCACGATCGCGCCGGTGTAGGTGCGCAGCGCCTCGAGCACCTGCTCGCGGCTGGCCGGGTCCAGGTTGTTGGTCGGCTCGTCGAGCAGCAGCACGTTGGCGCCGGAGACGACCAGCGTGGCCATGGCCAGCCGGGTCTTCTCGCCGCCGGAGAGCGTGCCGGCCCGCTGGTCGACGGTGTCGCCGGAGAAGAGGAAGGCGCCGAGGATGCGCCGCAGCTCGGTGTCGGTGCTGTCGGGGGCCGCCGACCGCATGACCTCGAGCAGCGAGCGGTCGAGGTCGATGGTCTCGTGCTCTTGCGCGTAGTAGCCGACGCGCAGGCCGTGACCGGCCTTGACCTCCCCGGTGTCGGGGACCTCGGTGCCGGCGAGCATGCGCAGCAGCGTCGTCTTCCCGGCGCCGTTGAGCCCGAGGACGACGACCCGCGTGCCCCGGTCGACGGCGAGGTCGACGTCGGTGAAGACCTCCAGCGAGCCGTAGCTCTTGGACAGGCCCTCCGCGGTGAGCGGCGTCTTCCCGCACGGTGTGGGCGTGGGGAAGCGCAGCTTGGCGACGCGGTCCTGGACGCGGACGGCCTCCAGCCCGGCGGCCAGCCGCTGGGCGCGCTTGTCCATGCTCTGCGCCGCCTTGGCCTTGGTCGCCTTGGCGCGCATCTTGTCCGCCTGCGCGGCCAGCGCGTCGATCTTGCGCTCGGTGTTGGCCCGCTCCTGCTTGCGGCGGCGCTCGTCGGTCTCCCGCTGCGCCAGGTACGGCTTCCAGCCGAGGTTGTAGACGTCGACGGTGGCCCGGTTGGCGTCGAGGTGCCACACCTTGTTGACGACGGCGTCCAGCAGCTCGACGTCGTGGCTGATGACGATGAGCCCGCCCTTGTGCGCGGCGAGGAAGCCCTTGAGCCAGCTGATCGAGTCGGCGTCGAGGTGGTTGGTCGGCTCGTCGAGCAGCAGCGTCTCGGCGTCGGAGAACAGGATCCGGGCCAGTTCGACGCGGCGCCGCTGGCCACCGGAGAGCGTGCGCAGCGGCTGGACCAGCACCCGGTCGGGCAGGCCCAGGGCGGTGCAGATCCGGGCGGCCTCGCTCTCGGCGGCGTACCCGCCGAGCGCGGCGAACTGGTCCTCGAGGCGGCCGTAGCGGCGGACCGCGCGATCGCGCTCGGCGTCGTCGGCGGGCTCGGCCATGGCCACCTGCGCCTTGGTCATCTGCGCGCGCAGCACGTCGAGCCCGCGACCGGAGAGCACGCGGTCGCTGGCGGTGATGTCGAGGTCGCCGCTGCGCGGGTCCTGCGGCAGGTAGCCGATCTCACCGGTCACCTCCACCTTGCCGGCATGCGGCAGCCGCTCCCCGGCGAGGGTGGTGAGGGTGGTGGTCTTGCCGGCGCCGTTGCGGCCGACCAGCCCGATGCGGTCACCGGGCTGCACGCGGAGGGTCGCCTCGCTGATGAGGATGCGGGCGCCGGCGCGCAGCTCCAGCCCGGTGGTGGTGATCACTGATCCCAGGGTAGGCGCTCCCCCGGCTCCGGTCCGCCGAGTTCCGGGGTGACGTCCGCGGCACCGTCGTCCACAGGCGGCCCCGGCCCGCCCCGCGGGTCCGCCGACCCGTCCACGATGCCGGCATGACCTCGTCGGACCGGACGCCGGGGGCCGCCGTGCCTGGTGCCACCCGCGGCACCGTGGTGGTGCAGCTCGTGGCCCTGCTGGCGGTCCAGCCGCTCCTGCTGGTGTCGACCGGGCCCCTGGCGGGCGCCGGCCCCCTGGTCGGGCTGCTCGGGCTGGTGCTGCTCGACGCCCTCGTGGTGGCCCGGGCAGGCACGGACCTCGTCGCGCACGTGGCCGAGGTCCTCATGCGGCTCGGCGCGGCCCTCACGGCCGCTGTCGGCTTCTTCCTGGCCTGGGCAGCGACGACGCCCGTGTCGTGGACGGCCACGGTCCTGCTGGGCGCGGCGGGCGCGGGAGCCGTCGCCCTCCGACGGCTGCCACGCCTGGCCTCCCGGCTGCCGGCCACCCCGGTCCTCGCGGGTGTCGTGGCCGTCCCCGTCCTGGCGTGCCTCCCCGGGTCGCTGCTGCACGGCCCGTGAGCCGCCCTCCCCCTGCGCAGGCGCACTGACCGCCGCCGGGTGCCGCCCGCGGCCCGGCCCTACCGTGGACCGGACGTCCGGAGGGAGGGGAGCGGCCGTGGACCCTGCGGAGGCACCACCGCTCCCCTACCGGGCGCGCGGGCTGGAGTGGGTGCTCGCGGTCGGTGTCGTGCTCATCGCCACCGCCGGCGCCGGCATGACGGCGCTCTTCGGCGGGGACTGGGCCCGGGTCCTGCTGCTGGGCCTCGCCGTCGCGGCGGCCATGGCCAGCTGGGCCGCCGCGGTCGCGACCCTGCCGCGGTCGGAGGAGGCGCTGGCCGCCGCGGCGGTCGTGCTGACCGCGCTGGGCGCCGACCCGGGCGGCTCGCTGACCTCCGGCGGCCTGGGCCCTCCGGTCACCGTCGGCGCGGTCACCGGCGTGCTCGCGTTCCTGCTGCCCTCGCCGGTCGCCTGGCCGTTGGCCGCCTGGGCCGCCACCCAGGTGGCCGCCCTGCGCGCGGTGGACGGCGCACCGGCGGGATTGCCCGACGTCGCCCTCACCGTCGGCGCGGCGCTGGCCGGACTGGCCACCGCGGGCGCGGCCCGCCCCCTCCTGGCCCGCACCGCCCTGCTGGTCGCGCTGCCCTGGTGGGTCGCCGGCGTCGGTGGCGCCGTCGCGTCCGCCTGGACCGGCGCCGGCCCCGCCCGGTGGCTGCCCGTCGCCCTGACGGTCGCGGCCGCCGCGGCGCTGCTCGCCGCGTCGCAGCGGCGTGAGCTGGGCGCGCCGCTGCGGCCGACGTCGACCGTGGCGGCCCTGTGCGGGATCGCGGTCGGCGCGGCCGTCGGGGCCGCGCTGCACAGCCCCGGCCCGGTGGCCGTCCCGCTGGCCGGCTACCTCGGCGTCACCCTCGCCTCGGTCGCCGCGGCCCTGCTCACCGGCGCCGCCCGCCGGGTGCTGCTGCCCGCGGCGGTGGGCGCCGGCGCCACGCTGGTCGTCCTGTGCCTGGTCCAACTGCTGGCCGACGCCCGCTGGACGGCGCTGTCCTGGCTGCTCGCGGTGACCGCCGCGGCCAGCCTGCTCACTGCGGCGCTCCGGCGGGACGAGCGGCCGCGGGCACTGCCGGCGGCGGTCGTGTGCGGCGGCCTCGCGGCGCTGTGCACGATCCCGGACGGCGGGCTGGGTGGGCCGCGCGGCGCCGCCGTCGTGCTCACCGGCCTGTACCTGGTCGCCCTCGCCGGCGGCCTGGGCCTGGAGACGCGCACCCGGCGGCCGACCGTGGCCGCCGCGGCGGCCTGCGCGGTCGGGGCGGCCGCCCTGCTGGTGGTCCTGCGCCTCCGCGGTCAGCTGGCCCTGCACCTCGCCGTCCAGGGGGCCGGCACCTACCTGTGGGCGTGGCTGCTCTGGCGGCGCGCGCGGAGCCGCCGTGCCCGGTGGTCACGCCGGCGCGCCGCCGCGGGGCCGGGTCCGACGGAGGAGGCGACGGCCGGACCGGGCTGGGCGGCCCGGCTGGGGCACACCCTGCTGCCCGCGGCCCGGGCCGTCCGCCAGGGGGTGCGCGTCAGTCGGGACGGCATGCGGCGGGTGCGGCGGAGCGTGCAGGAGGCGATCGGGGTGCCGCCGGCGCCGGTTCCCGAACGCCCCCGGCGGGTCGGGCAGCCGGCGGAGCCCGCCCCGCCTGCCCCGGTCGAGGAGCCGGTCGACGAGGAGACGGCCGCTCCCGAGGTGTCGCCCGCCTGGCGGGCCGGCGCGGCGCAACTGGTGCTGGCGGCGTGGGTCCTGGCCGCCCTCGCCGGCGGGGTGGTCCCCGAGGCCTACTCGCTGCCGGCGGCGCTCGGGCTGCTGATGGCGGCCGGACCGCGGCTGGCGTCGGGGAGGTCGGCGCCCACCTGGGGACCGGGGTTGTGGGTCGCCGCGGCACCGTCGGTCGCCTGGGCGGTGGGGGCGCCGGGCAGCACCCGGCCGCTGCTGGTGTTCGTCGTGGCCGGCGCCGTCATGGCCCTCGGCGCCTGGCGGTCGGTCCGCGCCCCGGTGGTGGCCGGCGCCGCCACCGCCGTGACCCTGGCCCTCGGCCTGCTCGCGGTGCAGCTGCCGCTGGCGGTCGGCAGCGGGCTCGTCGTCGGCGTCAGCCTGCTGGCCGTCGGCACCTGGCGCGAGGTGGTGCTGCGCCGGCGCCGGCGCGAGCGGGAGTCCGACGACGGCACCACCCCGGCCGACCGGTCCGACGGCTTCCGCCGCCGCGTGGCCGCGATGCGCTGATCCCGCGACCGACGTGACCGCCCCCTGGGCACGCACGCAGCGACGGCCCCTCTGCAGGGTCCCGCGCCGAGCGTGCGAGGCGTGGGGGGCAGAGGGGTCCTCTCAGACGCGGAAGCCCAGCGCCCGCAGCTGCTCGCGACCGTCGTCGGTGATCTTGTCCGGACCCCACGGCGGCATCCAGACCCAGTTGATCCGGATGTCGTCGACCAGCCCGGGGCCGGGGCCGCCGGTCAGCGCCTGGCGGGCCTGGTCCTCGATGACGTCGGTCAGCGGGCAGGCCGCCGACGTGAGGGTCATGTCGATGACGGCCACGTTCGAGTCGTCGACGTCGATGCCGTAGACCAGGCCCAGGTCGACGACGTTGACCCCGAGCTCGGGGTCGACGACGTCGCGCATGGCCTCCTCGACGTCCTCGATCAGCGCCGACTTGTACGGCGGCAGCTCGGCCGCGTCCGCGGTCGTGTTCTCGGTGGTGTCGCTCATGACTGACCTCCGGTCGGGGCGGCGGACAGGGCCCGTGCGGACGCGTCCTTGAGGGCCATCCAGCTCATCAGCGCGCACTTGATGCGGGCCGGGTACTTGGACACGCCGGCGAACGCGACGGCGTCCTCCAGCTCGTCCTCGAGCTTCTCGGCGACGGCCGCGTCGCCCTTGCTCTGCATCAGCGTCATGAAGTGCTCGCCGGTCCCGAGCGCCTCGGTGACGGTCTTCCCGATGACCAGGTCGTACATCGCCGACACCGAGGCCTGGCTGATCGAGCAGCCCATGCCCTCGTAGGAGACGTCGGCGAGCCGATCGCCGTCCAGGTGCACGCGCAGGGTCACCTCGTCACCGCACGTCGGGTTGACGTGGTGCACCTCGGCCTCGAACGGCTCGCGCAGACCGCGGCCGTGCGGGTTCCGGTAGTGGTCCAGGATGATCTCCTGGTACATCGACTCGAGCTGCATGCTCAGCCCACCTCCACCGGGGAAACGCCGAAGAACTCCTGGGCCTTCCGGATGGCGTCGGCCAGGGCGTCGATGTCGTCGTACCCGGTGTGCACGTAGAACGTGGCCCGCGTCGTGGCGGGGACGCCGTAGCGCCGCACCACCGGCCAGGCGCAGTGGTGGCCCACCCGGACCTCGACGCCGAGGTCGTCGAGGACCTGCCCGACGTCGTGCGGGTGGACGCCCTCGACGGTGAAGGAGATCGCGCCGCCGCGGGCCACGGTGTCGGGCGGGCCGATCACGGTGACGCCCGGGATCTCGGCCAGCTTCTCCAGCGCGTACGCGGTGAGGGCCTCCTCGTGCGCCTGCACCTTGTCCATGCCGAGCGCCTGCAGGTACTCCACGGCCGCGGCCAGCCCGATCACCTGCGCGGTCATGGGCACGCCGGCCTCGAAGCGCTGGGGCGGGGGCATGAAGGTGCTGCCCTCCATGCGCACGACCTCGATCATCGAGCCGCCGGTGAGGAACGGCGGCAGCGCGTCGAGCACCTCGTACCGGCCCCAGAGGACGCCGACGCCGGTGGGACCGAGCATCTTGTGCCCGGAGAACACCAGGAAGTCCGCGCCGAGGGTGGTGACGTCGACCGGCTGGTGCGGCACCGACTGGGCGCCGTCGACGAGGACGAGCGCGCCGACGGCGTGGGCGCGCTCGACGATCTCACCCAGCGGGTTGATCGTGCCCAGGATGTTCGACTGCTGGGTGACCGCGACGAGCTTGGTGCGCTCGTTGACCACGGTGTCGAGGTCGCAGAGGTCCAGCCGGCCGTCGTCGGTGAGGCCGAGCCAGCGCAGCGTGGCGCCGGTGCGCTCGCACAGCTGCTGCCAGGGCACCAGGTTGGC
Source organism: Geodermatophilus sp. SYSU D00079 (assembly GCF_054050635.1). Classification (NCBI taxonomy): domain Bacteria; kingdom Bacillati; phylum Actinomycetota; class Actinomycetes; order Geodermatophilales; family Geodermatophilaceae; genus Geodermatophilus; species Geodermatophilus sp. SYSU D00079. The sequence goes on from NZ_JBJGZS010000005.1 coordinate 139,564, forward strand.
GTGGTGCTCCATCTCGGTCACGACGATCTCGTCGCCCTGACCGACGGCGTACCGGCGGAACTGCTCCTCCTTGGCGGTGTTCGCGTTGGAGAGCGCGTAGGCCACGAGGTTGATCGCCTCGGTGCTGTTGCGCGTGAACACGACCTCCTCGGCCGGGGCCCCGATGAAGGCCCCGATCGTGGCGCGGGCCGCCTCGTACCGGCCGGTGGCCTCCTCGGCCAGCTGGTGCGCGCCCCGGTGCGGGGCGGCGTTGCAGGTCTCGTAGAAGTCCCGCTCGGCGTCGAGGACGCTGCGCGGCTTCTGCGAGGTGGCCCCGGAGTCCAGGTAGACCAGCCGCTTCCCGTCGCGCACGGTGCGCGACAGGATCGGGAAGTCCGCCCGGATCGCCTCGACGTCCAGAGGCAGGGGCGCCTTCTGCGCCCCTGTACCGGGACGCGAGACGGTCTGGGTCACGCCGATGCCACCTCCGTCGAACCCTTCACGTAGGCCGCGTAGCCCTCGTTCTCCAGCTTCTCCGCGAGCTCGGGGCCGCCCTCCTCGACGATCCTGCCGGCGACGAAGACGTGCACGAAGTCAGGCTTGATGTAGCGCAGGATGCGGGTGTAGTGGGTGATCAGCAGGACGCCGACCTCCCCCTCCGCGCGGGTGCGGTTGACGCCCTCGGAGACGATCCGCAGCGCGTCGACGTCGAGGCCGGAGTCGGTCTCGTCGAGGATCGCGATGCGCGGCTTGAGCAGCCGCATCTGCAGGATCTCGTGGCGCTTCTTCTCGCCGCCGGAGAAGCCCTCGTTGACGTTGCGCTCGGCGAACGCCGGGTCCATCTCCAGGCCGGCCATCTCGGTCTTGACGTCCTTGACCCAGGTGCGCAGCTTCGGCGCCTCACCCTGGACGGCCGTGGCGGCGGTGCGCAGGAAGTTCGACACCGAGACGCCGGGGACCTCGACCGGGTACTGCATGGCGAGGAACAGGCCGGCGCGGGCCCGCTCGTCGACGCTCATCGCGAGGACGTCCTCGCCGTCGAGGGTCACCGTGCCACCGGTGATCGTGTACTTCGGGTGACCGGCGATCGAGTACGCCAGGGTGGACTTCCCCGACCCGTTCGGCCCCATGATCGCGTGGGTCTCACCGGAGCGGACGGTCAGGTCGACACCGCGGAGGATCTCCTTGGTGTCGTCGCCCTCCCCCACGGTGACGTGCAGGTCGCGGATCTCCAGCACGGACACTTGTCTTCTCGCTCCTCAGTTGCGGGCCGCGGGGACGGAGGCGTCGACGTCGACCAGGACGTCGTCGCCCTCCACCCGGACCGGGTAGACGGGCACCGGCTCGGTGGCCGGCAGGTTGGTGGGCTGGCCCGTGCGCAGGTCGAAGCACGACCCGTGCAGGTAGCACTCGATGGTCGGGGCGCCGTCGAGCTCCTCGACGTCACCGTCGCTCAGCGGGACCTCGGCGTGCGAGCAGAGGTCCTCGATCGCGTAGACCTCGCCCGCGAAGCGGACCACCGCGACGTCGACATCGGCCAGCTCGACCCGCAGGGAGCCGTTCTCCGGCACCTCCGAGAGCGCGCAGAGCCGCTCGAACGCCATGTCAGGCCTCCACCGGCTGCTCGGCCAGCGCCGGCAGGGCACCGAGGCGCGCCTCGATGGAACCCATCAGGCGGTCCTGCAGCTCCGGCAGGCCGATGTGCTGGACGACGTCGGCGAAGAAGCCACGGACGACCAGGCGCCGGGCGGTCTCGGCGTCGATGCCGCGCGAGCACAGGTAGAACAGCTGCTCGTCGTCGAACCGGCCGGTGGCGCTGGCGTGGCCGGCGCCGACGATCTCACCGGTCTCGATTTCCAGGTTCGGCACCGAGTCGGCGCGGGCGCCGTCGGTGAGTACCAGGTTGCGGTTGAGCTCGTAGGTGTCGGTGCCGGTGGCCGCCGGGCGGATCCGGACGTCACCGACCCACACCGTGTGCGCCTTCTCGCCCTGCAGCGCGCCCTTGTAGAGCACGTTGCTGGTGCAGTTGGGCACCGCGTGGTCGACCCACAGCCGGTGCTCCTGGTGCTGGGTCTCGTCGGCGAAGTAGACGCCGAACAGCTCCGCCGTCCCGCCGGGGCCGGCGTACTGCACGTTGCTCACCAGCCGGACGAGGTCGCCGCCGAGGGTGACCACGACCTGCTTGACCGTGGCGTCGCGGCCGATGACGGCGTCGAACTGGCCGCCGTGGACCGCCCCCGGCGCCCAGTCCTGCACCGACACGAGGGTGACCTGGGCGCCGTCCCCGACGAGGACGGCGACGCCACCGGAGTACCGGGCCAGGCCGCTGTGGTCGAGGACGACGGTCGCCTCGGCGAACGCGCCGACCTCGACGACCAGCTGGCCCCACACGACGTCGTCGGAGCCGGTGCCCGACAGCCGCAGGGTGACCGGGCGGTCCAGCTGCGCCTCGGCCGGCACGCGGACGACGGCGGCGCCGCCGCTGCGCTGGCGGGTGAGCGCGGCGAGCCGGTCGACCGGCTCGGGCAGGCCCTTGAGCAGCGGGTCGTCGGCGTCGACGCGGGTCAGCTCGACGCCCTCGGGCAGGTCGGTCTCCCACTGCAGGTGGGCGTCGGACGGCGCCCCCTGCAGCAGCGGGCGGATCCGGCGCATCGGGGTGAAGCGCCAGTCCTCCTCCCGGCCGGTCGGCTCGCCGAAGGCGTCCGGGTCGGTCGAGGTGAACCGCTCGGCCGGGGAACCGGTCGGCACCGGGCCACCGTGCGAGTGCGCGCCGGGGCCGGCCTCACCGGCGGTGGCGGTGCCACTGGCCGGGGTGGTCGGCGGCCCGGCCTGGGCGCCGACGCCGGGGGCGAACAGCTCGCCGGCGAGGCCGCCGGTGGTTTCGACGGTCGTGCTGGTGTTGTCGGGGGCTGACATCAGCCGACGGCACCTTCCATCTGCAGCTCGATGAGGCGGTTGAGCTCGAGGGCGTACTCCATGGGCAGCTCGCGGGCGATCGGCTCCACGAAACCGCGGACCACCATCGCCATCGCCTCGTCCTCGGTCATGCCGCGGCTCATGAGGTAGAAGAGCTGGTCCTCGCTGACGCGGGAGACCGTCGCCTCGTGCCCCATGGCGACGTCGTCCTCACGGACGTCGACGTAGGGGTAGGTGTCCGACCGGCTGATGGTGTCGACCAGCAGCGCGTCGCACTTCACCGTGGACCTCGAGCCGTGCGCGCCCTCGTCGATCTGGACCAGGCCGCGGTAGGAGGTGCGGCCGCCACCGCGGGCCACCGACTTCGACACGATCGTCGAGGAGGTGTTCGGCGCGGCGTGCACCATCTTGGCGCCGGCGTCCTGGTGCTGGCCCTCACCGGCGAAGGCGATGGAGAGCACCTCGCCCTTGGCGTGCTCGCCGGTCATCCAGACCGCCGGGTACTTCATGGTGACCTTGGACCCGAGGTTGCCGTCGACCCACTCCATGGTCGCGCCCTCGTGGGCGATCGCCCGCTTGGTGACCAGGTTGTAGACGTTGTTCGACCAGTTCTGGATGGTCGTGTACCGGCAGCGGGCGTTCTTCCTGACGATGATCTCGACGACCGCGGAGTGCAGCGAGTCCGACTTGTAGATCGGCGCGGTGCAGCCCTCGACGTAGTGCACGTAGGCGCCCTCGTCGACGATGATCAGCGTCCGCTCGAACTGGCCCATGTTCTCGGTGTTGATCCGGAAGTAGGCCTGCAGCGGGATCTCGACGTGCACGCCCTTCGGCACGTAGATGAACGAGCCACCCGACCACACCGCGGTGTTCAGCGCGGCGAACTTGTTGTCGCCGGACGGGATGACCGAGCCGAAGTACTCCTTGAAGAGGTCCTCGTGCTCCTTGAGGGCGGTGTCGGTGTCGAGGAAGACGACACCCTGCTCCTCGAGGTCCTCGCGGATCTTGTGGTAGACGACCTCGGACTCGTACTGGGCGGCGACACCGGCGACCAGCCGCTGCTTCTCGGCCTCCGGGATGCCCAGCTTGTCGTAGGTGTTCTTGATGTCCTCGGGCAGCTCTTCCCACGACGTGGCCTGGGCCTCGGTGGAGCGCACGAAGTACTTGATGTTCTGGAAGTCGATGCCCGACAGGTCCGAGCCCCAGTCGGGCATCGGCTTGCGGTCGAAGAGCTTGAGGGCCTTGAGGCGGCGCTCGAGCATCCACTCGGGCTCGTTCTTGCGGCGGGAGATGTCCCGGACGACGTCCTCGGACAGACCCCGTCGCGCGGAGGCACCGGCGACGTCGGCGTCAGCCCAGCCGTACTGGTACCGGCCGAGCTGCTCGATCTGCTCGTCCTGCGTCAGCGGCGCGCTGGTCACCGGCTGCTGGGTGCTGGTCATACGGGCGTCCTCTCCCGGTCGTACGTGTGGGTGGAGCTGGTGGACGGTGCGGTGCGCGTGGTGGCCGTCGTCGGCCGCGCTCCCCGCTCGCCTGGTACAGGGCGCGCGGGGCCCGATCTGTTCCCCGCGCGGGTGTGAGCAAGGCCCCCACCCTCCTCACCCCTCGCGCGCTCGGGGTGAGCCTCGGGACGGGGTCGACGAGCGACGTCCGCCCCCACCCGGACCGGGCCCGGGATGTGGGTGGTGCAGACGCCGTCGCCGTGCGCGATCGTGGCCAGCCGCTGGACGTGGGTGCCCACCAGCCGGCCGATCACCGCCGTCTCGGCCTCGCACAGCTGCGGGAACTCCGCCGCCACGTGCGCCACCGGGCAGTGGTGCTGGCAGAGCTGCCCGCCGCTGGAGATCGCCGAGGCCGAGGCAGCGTAGCCCTCGGCCGTCAGGGCCGCGGCGAGCACCTGGGCCCGGTCGACGGTGCCGCTCGCGGCGGCCTGCTCGACGGCCGTGGAGCAGCGCTCCTCGAGGCCGGACAGCTGCGCCTCGGCGACCGCCCGGACGGCGTCGGGACCGCCGGAGGCGGCCACGTACCGCAGCGCGGTCAGCGCGAGGTCGTCGTAGGCGTGCGGGAGGTGCGCGCGCCCGGCGTCGGTGAGGTGGAACAGTCGCGCGGGCCGGCCGCGACCGCGGCGGGCGCCCGGCGTCGGCCGCTCCTCGACCCGGCCGGTGGCGACCAGCGCGTCGAGGTGCCGGCGGACGGCGGTCGGTGAGACACCGAGCCGCCCGGCGAGCTCGGTCGCGGTCTGCGGCCCGTGCTCCAGCAGGAGTGCGGTGACGCGGTGCCGCGTGCGCCCGTCGTCGGCGGTCGCCGACGACCGGGGCGAGGGCACCGGGGCCCTGCCGGTCGGCACGTGGTCGCTTTCCACAACACAAGTGTTGCCTATTTCAGGAGGACCGCAAGCAAGGGGGACCTAAGTCCCGGCTCGCCGGGACCCTCGCCCGTGGGCGGCGGCGCGGGTCCGGCCGCCGCCCTGTGACGAAGCCCTCACCCCGTCGTCGACGGGGTGGCGTCGGCGGGCTCGTCGACAGCGAAGTCCAGCGCGCCGTCCCGGACGCCGACGACCACCCGGCGGCCACCGCCCAGCCGCCCGTCCAGCAGCAGGCGGGCGAGGGGGTTGTCGACCTCCCGCTGGATCGCGCGGCGCAGCGGACGAGCGCCGAACTGCGGCTCGAAGCCGCGGTCGGCGATCCAGGCGACCGCCTCGTCGGTGAAGGTGATCTCGATCCCCTGGGCCGCCAGCCGGCGGTGGGTCTCCTCCAGCAGCAGCCGGGTGATCCGGGCCAGCTGCCCGGGCTCCAGCTGCGCGAAGACGACGATCTCGTCGATGCGGTTGAGGAACTCCGGCCGGAACGACTCGCGCAGCCGCCGCATGAGGCGGTCGCGCAGCCCGGCGTCCGCGGCCGCGTCACCGCCGCTGCCGAAGCCCAGCGGGGTGTTGCGGCCGACGATCAGCTCCGACCCCAGGTTGCTCGTCATGATCAGCACGGTGTTCTTGAAGTCGACCGTCCGGCCCTGCGAGTCGGTGAGCCGGCCGTCGTCCAGCACCTGGAGCAGGGTGTTGAAGACGTCGGGGTGGGCCTTCTCCACCTCGTCGAGCAGCACCACCGAGTAGGGCCGGCGGCGGACCGCCTCGGTCAGCTGGCCGGCGTCCTCGTAGCCGACGTACCCGGGCGGGGAGCCCACCAGCCGGCTGACGGTGTGCCGCTCCTGGAACTCACTCATGTCCAGCCGGATCATGCGGTCCTCGTCGCCGAACAGCGCCTCGGCCAGCGCCCGGGCCAGCTCGGTCTTGCCGACGCCGGTCGGTCCCAGGAACAGGAAGCTGCCGATCGGCCGGTCGGGGTCGCCGAGGCCGACGCGCGAGCGGCGCACCGCCTCGGCGACGACCCGCACGGCGTCGTCCTGGCCGACGACCCGCTGGTGCAGGTGCTCCTCCAGCTGGAGCAGCCGCTGCATCTCCTCCTGGGTGAGCTGGTTGACCGGGATGCCGGTCGCGCGGGAGACGACCTCGGCGATGTCCTCCACACCGACCTCGGGGATGCCCGGCTGGCCGCCCCCGGTCCGCGCCTGCTCCAGCCGCGCCTGGGCCGCCGCGAGCTGGTCGCGCAGCTCCGAGGCCCGCTCGTACTGCTCGGCGGCGACGGCCTGGTCCTTCTCCCGCTGCAGCCGCTCGACCTCCTGCTCCAGCCCGCGCAGGTCGGTCGGGGGCGTGCGCACCCGGCGGCGGACCCGGGCGCCGGCCTGGTCGATCAGGTCGATCGCCTTGTCCGGCAGGTGCCGGTCGGACATGTAGCGGTCGGAGAGCTCGGCCGCGGCCCGGATCGCGTCGTCGGTGAAGCGCACCTCGTGGTGGGCCTCGTAGCGGTCGCGCAGGCCGCAGAGGATCTGGACGGTGTCCTCGACACTGGGCTCGGCCACCAGGACCGGCTGGAAGCGCCGTTCCAGCGCGGCGTCCTTCTCGATGTCGCGCCGGTACTCGTCCAGCGTGGTCGCGCCGATGATGTGCAGCTCGCCGCGGGCCAGCGCGGGCTTGAGCATGTTGCCCGCCCCGCCGGAGCCCTCCGAGGCGCCGGCGCCCACGACGGTGTGCAACTCGTCGACGAAGACGATCACCTCGTCGCTGTGCTCCCGGATCTCGTCGACGACCTTCTTCAGCCGCTCCTCGAAGTCGCCGCGGTAGCGGGTGCCGGCCACCAGACCGGTGAGGTCGAGCTCCACGAGTCGCCGTCCGCGCAGGGTCTCGGGGACGTCCCCCTCGACGATCTGGGCGGCGATGCCCTCGACGATCGCGGTCTTGCCCACGCCGGCCTCACCGATGAGCACGGGGTTATTCTTCCGCCGCCGGGAGAGCACCTCGACGGTCTGCTCGATCTCCGCCTCGCGGCCGATGACCGGGTCGATCTGACCGTTGCGGGCCATCTCGGTGAGGTCGCGGCCGTACTCGTCGAGCGTCGGGGTGGACGACGGCGGCCGGCCCCCTCCCCCGCCGCCGGCCGTGGGCTGGCCACCGCCGCCCATCGCGGCCTGCTGCAGGCTCTCCGGGGTCACGCTCAGCGAGCGCAGCAGCCGGCCACCGGGCGAGTCCGGGTTCACGGCGACGGCGAACAGCAGGTGCTCCGGCCCGATGTAGGTGGACCCCAGGGCGCGGGAGACCCGGTGGGCGTCCAGCAGCGCCCGCTTGGCCGCCGGCGTGAGGGACGGCGGCTCCGGGCGCGGCTCCCCGCGGGGCGGCTGCCCCTCCAGCTGGGCGCGCAGGCCGTCGGGGTCGGCGCCGGCCCGGGCGAGCAGCTGGCGGGTCCCCTCGTCGCCGGTCATCGCCCACACCAGGTGGTCGGTGTCCAGGTCGGCGCTGCCCGTCGCGACGGCCTGGCGCGCCGCGGCGTTCACCAGCTCGCGCGCCTGCTGGCTGAGGAACTGGGTGATGTCCACGCGCTGACGTGCGGCGCGCTGCTCCCCGCCCAGGTATCGCGAGAAGAAGTCGTCGAAGGGGCTCCCGTAGGGGCCGGGGAAGAAACCGCTGGTCATGGAGATCCGTCCGGGAGGCACTGTCGCTGTCCCGGCTCCCCTACCCCCGAGCGCCCGGGATCACCTCTGGCACGGCCGGGGAGGCGCGCGGTGACCGCCTAGCATCGGCACGTGCCGGTCTCCCCTGCTGTCGTCTCGCGCCTCGCGCTGGCCAACGCCGTCGCCAACGGCGCCATCGTCGTCACCGGCGGAGCCGTCCGGCTGACCGGTTCCGGCCTCGGCTGCCCCACCTGGCCGCGGTGCACCGACGACAGCTTCGTCGCCACCCCGGAGCTCGCCGGGCACGGCGTCATCGAGTTCGGCAACCGGCTGCTCACCTTCGTGCTCGCCGCCGTGGCGATCGCCACCGTCGTGGCGGTCTTCCGCTCCACCCGCCGCGACCTGCGCGGGCTCGCCGTCCTCGCGTTCCTGGGCATCCCCGCGCAGGCGCTGCTCGGCGGGGTCACCGTGCTCACCGGGCTGAACCCGTGGACCGTGGCCGCGCACTTCCTGGTGTCCTCGGTGCTCGTCGCGGTCACGACCGTGCTGTGGCTGCGCTCGCGGGAACCCGGCGTCGGCCAGCTGCTGGTCCGCCGTCCGTTCGCGCTGCTGGTGAGCGGGATCGCGGTGGCGACCGCCGCAGTCCTGGTGCTGGGCACGGTGGTGACCGGCAGCGGCCCGCACAGCGGCGACCCCGGCGCCGGCCGCACCGGGTTCGACCCCGAGCTGGTCAGCCAGCTGCACGCCGACTCGGTCTTCCTGCTGCTCGGTCTGACGATCGCGCTGCTGGTCGCCCTGTACGCCACCGACTCGCCCGGCCGCCTCCGGCGGGCGACCCGTGACCTGCTGGTCGTGCAGCTGGCCCAGGGGGTGGTGGGCTACGTGCAGTACTTCACCGACCTGCCGGTCGCCCTCGTGCTCCTGCACATGCTGGGCGCGGTGCTGACCACGGCGTTCACCGCCCGCCTGGTGTGGTCGGTGCGCGGCCCGGCGTCCGAGCTGCCGCTGGACGCCCCCTCGGTCCCCGCGTCCGCCACCCGCTGACCCCCGGCCCACCCCCGCGAGGCCCGCGCGACTCCGGGGGAGTCGCCGCCCGGAGCCGCCCGTCAGGCGCACCTCCGGGGAGGTGGCTGCCCCGGTGCCCCGGCCGGCGACCCGGCCGATCGAGGCGGGGACGGAGGTCAGCCGGGGTGGACCGGTCGCGGGGGCCCGGAGCGCCTCCCGGCCGCGACACGGGCAGCGACCCAGCAGGGGACGGCACCTGCCCGCGGTGCGGTCCGGAGGACCGCGGGTGCCGTCGCGGTGCGGTCCGGAGACCGCGGCGACGATCAGACCAGGACGTCGACGATGATCGCGACCGACAGCAGGGTCATGTACGTGATCGAGATGTGGAACAGCTGCATCGGCTTGGTCTCGGCCCCGGCGCGGATGCGGCGCAGCAGCCGGTGGGCCTCGATGGCGAACCACAGGCCGAGGGCGGCCGCGGCGGCGGTGTAGATCCAGCCGATGCCGAACCCGTCGGCGACCGGCCAGAGCAGCAGCGAGACGGCGACGGTGAGCCAGGTCCAGACGACGGTCTGCCGGCCGACGGACAGCGCGGAGGCCACCACCGGCAGCATCGGGACGTCGGCGCGGGCGTAGTCGGCACGGAACCGCATGGCCAGCGCCCAGAAGTGCGGCATCTGCCAGCAGAAGACGACGGCGAAGAACACGACCGCGGGCCAGGCCAGCGAGCCGGTGACCGCGGCCCAGCCGATCAGCACCGGCGCGGCTCCCGGCACCCCGCCGAACTCGGTGCTGCGGCGGGTGTAGCGCTTGAACACCATCGTGTACAGGACCGCGTAGTAGACGATGGCGGCCAGCGCGAGCACCGCGGCCAGCAGCGTCGTGGTGGTGGCCAGCAGCCCCACCGACACGACGGTGAGCACGAGCCCGAACACCAGGGCGGCGCGCGGGCTGACCTCGCCCATCGGCAGCGGCCGCCGCTCGGTGCGGTGCATGAGCCGGTCGATGTCGCGGTCGTACCAGCAGTTGAAGACGTTGGCCGCGCCGGCGGCGAGGGTGCCGCCGACCATCGTGGCGATCAGCAGCCGCCAGGAGGGCCAGCCGCCGGAGGCGAGCATCATCGCCGGCAGCGTGGTGACCAGCAGCAGCTCGATGATCCGCGGCTTGGTCAGGGCCACGTAGGCCCGCACGGTGTTGGAGAGGCGACGGGCCTGGAGGGCCGGGCGCTCCGACAGCGCGGTCACCGCGAGGCCTCGGGTGCGCAGGCACACGGGCAGGGCACCACCGGGCACCTGGACAGCACGAGGTCCCTTCCGAGAGGGGACGGGAGAACGGACCAACTGTAGCCCGCGGCCACCGCCGGCACGGGCGGGCATGACTAGGGTCTCGTCACGTTGGTGCTGCGCATGCAGCGGGTAGGGCCGACGTCGACGACGACGGTGCGTCCAGGTCCGGTGCGACGGGCCACGGGCACGCGGAACGCCCGGTCGCTGGAGCCGCGCACCGTCGTCCGCCCGCGGTCGGTTGGTCTCCACCGGTCGTCCCGGGCGGTCCCGCACAGGCCGACCCCGAGGGAGCACCCGCAAGATGGGAACCAAGAGCACCGCGTCCGAGGCCCCGGCCGAGGCGGCGTCCGACGCGCCGACCGGCAACCCGGCCCAGCCCTCCCCCACCCTGCCCGAGGACTTCGGCGACCTCGACCGTCGCGCCATCGACACCGCCCGCGTGCTGGCGATGGACGCCGTCCAGAAGGTCGGCAACGGCCACCCGGGGACGGCGATGAGCATGGCCCCGACCGCGTACCTGCTGTTCCACAAGTGGCTGCGGCACGACCCGAGCGACCCGCAGTGGGTGGCCCGCGACCGCTTCGTCCTGTCGATGGGGCACTCGAGCCTGACCCTCTACGTCCAGCTGTACCTGTCCGGGTACGGCCTGGAGCTCGAGGACCTGCAGGCCCTGCGCACGTGGGGCTCGAAGACCCCCGGCCACCCCGAGGTCAACCACACCCCGGGCGTGGAGACGACGACCGGGCCGCTCGGCCAGGGCGTGGCCAACGCGGTCGGCATGGCGATGGCGGCCCGGCGCGAGCGCGGCCTGCTCGACCCCGACGCCCCCGAGGGCCAGAGCCTGTTCGACCACACGATCTGGGCCTTCGCCTCCGACGGCGACCTGGAGGAGGGCGTCAGCGGCGAGGCCTCCTCGCTGGCCGGCACCCAGAAGCTCGGCAACCTGGTGCTCGTCTACGACGACAACCGGATCTCCATCGAGGACGACACGAACGTCGCCTTCACCGAGGACGTCGGCAAGCGGTACGAGGCCTACGGCTGGCACGTCCAGCACGTGGACGACGGTGAGGACCTCGCCGCGGTCGACGCCGCCTTCGCCGCCGCCAAGGCCGAGACCACCCGGCCCTCGATCATCGTGCTGCGGACGATCATCGCCTGGCCGGCGCCCAACAAGCAGAACACCGGTGCCGCGCACGGCTCCGCGCTCGGCGAGGACGAGGTCCGGGCGACCAAGGAGATCCTCGGCTTCGACCCCGAGCGCACCTTCGAGGTCGACGACGAGGTGCTGGCCCACGCCCGCTCGGTCGTCGAGAAGGGGAGGACCGAGCACGCCGAGTGGCAGCAGCGGTTCGAGGCGTGGCAGCAGGCCAACGGCGAGGCCGCGGCGCTGCTGGAGCGCATGACCACCCGCACGCTGCCGGAGGGCTTCGCCGCGCAGCTGCCGTCCTGGGACGCCGACCCCAAGGGCGTGGCCACCCGCAAGGCCTCCGGGGAGGTGCTCGCCGCCCTGTACCCGGTGCTGCCCGAGCTGTGGGGCGGCTCGGCGGACCTGGCGGAGAGCAACAACACCGCGGTGAAGGGCGAACCGTCGTTCCTGCCCGCCGACCGGCAGACGAAGATGTGGTCGGGCGGCCCGTACGGCCGCACGCTGCACTTCGGCGTCCGGGAGCACGCCATGGGCGCGATCATGAACGGCATCGCCCTGCACGGCGGCACCCGCGTCTACGGCGGCACGTTCCTCACGTTCTCCGACTACATGCGCGGCGCGGTGCGGCTGGCCGCGCTCATGCAGCTGCCGGTCACCTACGTGTGGACGCACGACTCCATCGGCCTGGGCGAGGACGGCCCGACCCACCAGCCGATCGAGCACTTCGCCGCGCTGCGGGCCATCCCCGGGCTGGACGTCGTCCGGCCCGCCGACGCCAACGAGGTGGCGGTGGCCTGGCGGACGATCCTGGAGAACAACGACCGGCCGGCCGGGATCCTGCTGTCGCGGCAGAACCTGCCGGTGTTCGACCGCGGCGAGTTCGCCTCGGCCGAGGGCGTGGCCCGCGGCGCGTACGTGCTGGCCGAGGCGTCGAGCGGCACCCCGGAGGTGATCCTGCTCGGCACGGGTTCCGAGGTGCAGATCGCCGTCGCCGCGCGCGAGCGGCTGGAGGCCGACGGCGTGCCGACGCGGGTCGTGTCGGTGCCCTGCGTCGAGTGGTTCGCCGACCAGGACCAGGCCTACAAGGACGAGGTGCTCCCGCCCACGGTCCGCGCCCGGGTCAGCGTCGAGGCCGGCGTCCCCATGGGCTGGCGCGAGTTCGTCGGCGACGCCGGCCGGATCGTCGGCCTCACCCACTACGGGGCCAGCGCCGCCTACAGCGTCCTGTACGAGGAGTTCGGCCTCACCGACGAGGCGGTCGTCACCGCGGCACGGGAGAGCATCGAGGCGGCGCGGTCGGGCGCCGCCGTCCCGGCCGGCCCGGTCCCGGCCACCGGCGGCCTGCCGCACCCCACCGGCGACCGCTGACCTGCACCACCCCAACCAGAGAGGGGCCTGACATGGCACAGAACGAGAAGCTGGCCGAGCTGTCGGCGGCCGGGGTCGCCGTCTGGCTCGACGACCTGTCCCGCGACCGGATCCGCACCGGCAACCTGCAGTCGCTGGTCGACGAGCACTCCGTCGTGGGCGTCACGACCAACCCGACGATCTTCGCCGCGGCGATCAGCGGGTCGGAGTCCTACGACGACCAGCTGCACGCCCTCGCCGTCCGGCAGGTGAGCGTCGAGGAGGCCCTGCGCACGATCACCGCCTCCGACGTCCGCGACGCCTGCGACCTGCTGGCGCCGGTCGCCGAGCGGCAGCCCGGCGACGGCCGGGTGTCCCTGGAGGTCGCGCCGGGGCTGGCCCACGACACCGACGCCACGGCCGCCGAGGCCGCGCACCTGTGGTGGCTGGTGGACCGGCCCAACCTGTTCATCAAGATCCCGGCGACCGAGGCCGGCCTGCCGGCCATCACCACCTGCATCGCCCGCGGCATCAGTGTCAACGTCACCCTCATCTTCAGCCTTGAGCGGTACCGGGCGGTCATGGACGCCTACCTGGCGGGCCTGGAGCAGCGGGTGGCCGACGGCGGTCCGCTCGACGGCATCGCGTCGGTGGCGTCGTTCTTCGTGTCCCGCGTGGACTCCGAGATCGACAAGCGGCTGGACGAGGCCGGCGCCGACGCCTCGCTCAAGGGCAAGGCGGCGCTGGCCAACGCCCAGCTGGCCTACCAGGCCTACGAGGAGGTGTTCTCCTCCGACCGCTGGAGGGCCCTGGAGGCGAAGGGTGCCCGCCCGCAGCGGCCGCTGTGGGCGTCGACGGGCGTGAAGAACCCCGAGTACGCCGACACCCTCTACGTCAGCGAGCTCATCGCCCCCGGCACGGTCAACACCATGCCGGAGAAGACCCTCATGGCCTACGCCGACCACGGCAGCCCGGGCACCCCGGTGCAGAAGACCTACGACGAGGCCGCGGCGGTCATGCAGTCCATCAGCGACGCCGGCGTCGACCTCGACGACGTCTTCCGGGTGCTGGAGGACGAGGGGGTGCAGAAGTTCGTGGACTCCTGGGACGAGCTGACCGAGTCGGTGCGCACCCAGCTCCAGGACAAGGCGTGACCTTGCGCTTCTCCTGCGCCGGGCTCGACGTCCCGCAGGCCGTCCGCACCCAGCTGGCCGACGACGACGTCGCCGGCCGGCTGGTGCGCAAGGACCCCACCCTGTGGGGCCCGGAGGCCGAGGGCGAGGCGTCGGTCCGGCTGGGGTGGCTGGACCTCCCGGCCACGTCGCGGGAGCTGCTCCCGCGGCTGGCCGCGCTGCGCGCCGAGCTCCGGGCCGAGGGCCTGGACCGGGTCGTGCTGTGCGGCATGGGTGGGTCCTCACTGGCCCCCGAGGTGGTGTGCCGCACCGCGGGCGTCCCGCTGGTCGTCCTGGACACCACCGACCCCGGCGCCGTCGCCGCGGCGCTCACCGACCTCGACCGCACCGTCGTGGTGGTCAGCTCCAAGTCCGGCGGCACCGTGGAGACCGACAGCCACCGGCGCGCCTTCGTGGACGCCTTCGCCGCGGCCGGGCTGGACGAGCAGCAGATCGGGGCGCGGTTCGTCGTCGTCACCGACCCCGGGTCCCCCCTCGCGGAGACGGCGGCGGCGATGGGCGCCCGCGCGGTCTTCCTCGCCGACCCCACCGTGGGCGGGCGCTACAGCGCCCTCTCGGCGTTCGGCCTGGTGCCCGCGGCGCTGGCCGGCGCCGACGTCGCCCCGCTGCTGGAGGACGCCGCCGACCTCGCCGAGCACCTGACCGAGCCCGGCAACCCCGCCCTGGAGCTCGGGATCGCGCTGGGCGCGGGCTTCCGCACCGGCCGGGACAAGGTCGCCCTCGCCGAGGGCGGCGAGAGCGCCGCCGGGTTCGGTGACTGGGCCGAGCAGCTCGTCGCCGAGTCCACCGGCAAGCAGGGCCGAGGGCTCCTCCCGGTCGTGCTCGAGTCCGCCGACGCACCGGGCGCCACGGACCCGGACACCCTGCTGGCCGTGGTCGACGGCGACCCCGTCGAGCCGGGGCCCTCGGTCGGTGTCCGCGGCCCGCTGGGCGCCCAGTTCCTGGGCTGGGAGTACGCGACGGCGGTCGCCGGGCACCTGCTCGGCATCAACCCGTTCGACCAGCCGAACGTGACCGAGAGCAAGGAGAACACCCAGCGGCTCCTGGCGGCCGGGCTGCCCGACGACAAGCCGGTGGCCACCATCGGCGCGGTCGAGCTGTACGCGCACGGCGACCTGCTCGACCAGGTCGACCTGAGCCTCCACGACGGCGTCCGCCTGGCGCTGGACGCGCTGATGGCCGCCGTCCCGCCGCGCGGCTACCTCGCGGTCATGGCCTACCTGGACCGGGAGCGCGACGCCCGCGCGGCGGAGCTGCGCGCGGCGCTGGCCACCCGGAGCGGGCACGCGGTCACCTTCGGCTGGGGCCCGCGCTTCCTGCACTCCACCGGCCAGTACCACAAGGGCGGGCCGCAGACCGGCGCGTTCCTGCAGCTCACCGGGGTCCTCGAGCTCGACCTCCCGGTGCCCGACCGGCCCTACAGCTTCGGCACCCTGCAGGCCGCCCAGGCCGCCGGCGACCGCCAGGCGCTCGCCGACCGCGGCCGGCCGCTGCTCCGCCTGCACCTGACCGACCGGGCGGCCGGCGTCGGGCAGCTGCTCGACGCGCTGCGCTGACCGGTGTCGGCCAGGATCGGGTTCCCGGGGTGCGGTCCAGGGCCGCACCCCTGCTCCACCCCACCGGACGGTCCACCGCCGCGCCGGCCGGCGGGCCCGCACTCAGACCTCGAGGACGGACGATGATCTCCAACCCGCTACGGGACCCGCGGGACCGGCGGCTGCCCCGTGTGCCCGAGCCGTGCGCCCTGGTGGTCTTCGGCATCACCGGCGACCTGGCCCGCAAGAAGCTGCTCCCGGCGGTCTACGACCTGGCCAACCGGGGGCTGCTGCCGACCAACTTCGCCCTCCTGGGCTTCGCCCGGCGCGACTGGGGCGACCAGGACTTCGCCGAGCTGGCCCGCGAGGCCGCCCGCAAGGCGGCCCGCACGCCGTGGCGGGAGGAGGTCTGGGAGCGGCTGGCCGGCAGCGTCCGGTTCGTGCAGGGCTCCTTCGACGACGACAACGCCTTCGACCAGCTCGCCGCCACCCTGGGCGAGCTCGAGGGCACCCACGGCATCGGCGGCAACGCGGCGTTCTACCTGTCCATCCCCCCGGCGATGTTCCCGGTCGTGCTCAAGCAGATGCAGCGCACCGGAATGGCCGACAGCACGGCCGACCGCTGGCGCCGGGTGGTGGTGGAGAAGCCGTTCGGCACCGACCTGCCCTCCAGCCTGGAGCTCAACGCGCTGGTCGACTCGGTGTTCAGCGCCGACGACGTGTTCCGCATCGACCACTACCTGGGCAAGGAGACCGTCCAGAACCTGATGGCGCTGCGGTTCGCCAACACCCTGTTCGAGCCGGTCTGGAACGGCCACCACGTCGACTCGGTGCAGATCACGATGGCCGAGGACGTCGGGATCGGCGGGCGGGCCGGGTTCTACGAGGAGACCGGCGCCGCCCGGGACGTGCTGCAGAACCACCTGCTGCAGCTGCTGGCGCTCACCGCGATGGAGGAGCCGGTCGAGTTCTCCGCCGAGGAGATCCGCACCGAGAAGCTCAAGGTGCTGCGGGCCATCTCGCTGCCGGAGGACCTCGGCACCTTCGCCGTCCGCGGCCAGTACGAGCAGGGCTGGCTGGCCGGCCAGCGGGCCACCGGCTACCGGCAGGAGGAGGGCGTCGACCCGCACTCCACCACCGAGACCTACGCCGCCGTGCGGCTGGGCGTCGAGACCCGCCGGTGGGCCGGGGTGCCGTTCTACCTGCGCACCGGCAAGCGCCTGCCGCGCCGGGTCACCGAGATCGCGCTGGTGTTCAAGCAGGCGCCGCACCTGCCCTTCGCCGCCACCGACACCGAGGAGCTGGGCAACAACCAGCTGGTCGTGCGGGTGCAGCCCGACGAGGGGGTCACCCTCAAGTTCGGGTCGAAGGTCCCCGGCAGCGTCATGGAGGTCCGTGACGTGTCGATGGACTTCCTCTACGGCGAGCAGTTCACCGAGGCCAGCCCCGAGGCCTACGAGCGGCTGCTGCTCGACGTCCTCCTCGGTGACGCCACGCTCTTCCCGCGCAACGCCGAGGTCGAGGCGTCGTGGGCGGTCATCGACCCGCTCGAGGAGTTCTGGGCCGGGACGACGCCGCAGCCCTACCGGGCCGGCGAGTGGGGCCCGCGGGCGGCCGACGAGATGCTCGCCGCCGAGGGACGCCGGTGGCGGCGGCCGTGACCCTCCTCCACGAGAACGCCCCGCTGCGCTCCACGGCCCCCCGGGGGCCCCGGAGCACCCGCGCAGCCGGTACAGCCACCCGACCGGAGGAGACCCGATGACGACCCTGTGGGACACCACCGGCTCCGCGGTGGTCAAGGAGCTGGCGGCGCAGCGGCGCACCGGCGGCGCCGTGCTCTCCGGCGTCGCGCTGACGCTGGTCGTCGTGGCCGACGAGGGACGGGTCGCCGAGGCCGAGGAGGCCGCGACCGCAGCCGCCGAGCAGCACCCCTGCCGGCTGCTCATCGTGGTCCGCCGGCAGATCGAGGCGCCGGCCCCCCGGCTGGACGCCGAGGTGCTCATCGGTGGCCGCCTGGGCCCCGGCGAGGCGGTGGTCATGCGGATGTACGGCCGGCTCGCCCTGCACGCCGAGTCGGTGGTGCTGCCGCTGCTGGCCGCCGACGCGCCGGTGGTCACCTGGTGGCACGGCACCCCACCCGAGCGCCTGGCCACCGACGCGCTGGCCGTCATCGCCGACCGGCGGATCACCGACAGCTCCCTGGCCGACGACCAGCTGGCGGCGCTGCGGACCCGCGCAGCCGACTACGCCCCGGGCGACACGGACCTGTCCTGGACCCGCAGCACGCCGTGGCGGGCCACGCTCACCTCGACGCTCGACTCGGTGTCCGGCCGCCGCGGCGACGTCGTCCGGGTCCACGGCGGGTGGGTCGAGGGCCAGCCGGGGCACGCGACCGCGCAGCTGCTGGCCGGGTGGCTCAGCGCCCGGTGCGGGTGCGAGATCGGCGTCGCCGAGGCCGACCGGCGGCCCGGCCCCAGCGGGGTCTCCTCCGTCGTCCTGCAGCTGGACCAGGACGAGGAGGTGCGGGTCACCGCGGACCGGCGCGGCGGCGCGGTCATCTCCCAGCCGTACCGGCCCGAGGCGATGGTGGCGCTGCCCGACCGTCAGCTCGGCGACCTCGTGGGCGAGGAGCTGCGCCGGCTGGACCCCGACGAGCCCTTCGCCGAGGCCCTGGAGGCCACGACCGGGGTCCAGGGGCTGAGCGAGCGCTCCGAGGTCCGCGAGCACGTGTGGTTCGACCCCGCGGAGGTCCAGGGCGGGGACGGCGACCCGCTGCCGACCGTGCCGCTGACCTCCGAGGGCGCCGACGAGGTGGCCGAGCACGGGGAGCACGACACCGAGCAGGTGCACCAGTGACCGCGCTCGCGAGGTCAGCGAGGGGTAGAGCCGCCCGGGGGACCGACCGGCCGGGTGCCAGCGGAGCGGGGTCGTGAGCCTCCCGCCGGGCGACCGGGTCGCCGCCGGGCTGGCCGACGGGGACCGCCCCGTGGCCGACGTCGTCATCGAGCCCGACGCCGACCGGCTGGCCCGCGCCGTCGCCTCCGCGCTGGTGGCCCGGCTGGCCGCAGCGCAGGCGGTGCACGACACCGCCTCGGTGGTCCTCACCGGCGGCGGCATCGGCACCGCCGTCCTCGAGCGGGTCGCGGCCCTGGCCGCCGAGCCGGAGCGCGAGCGGGTCGACTGGACCGCGGTCGACGTGTGGTGGGGCGACGAGCGGTTCGTGCCCGCCGGCAGCGACGAGCGCAACGAGACCGGCGCCCGCCGGGCGCTGCTGGAGCCGGTCGGCGTCCCGGCCGGCCGCGTGCACGCGATGCCCGCCTCGGACGCCGGCTTCGCCGAGCCGGAGGAGGCCGCCGCCTGGTACGCCGAGCAGCTGGCCGCGGCCGCACCGGAGGGTCAGGCCCTGCCGCGCTTCGACCTGCTGCTGCTCGGCATGGGCCCGGAGGGCCACGTGGCCTCGATCTTCCCGGAGTCGCCGGCGGTGTCCGACGACCGGCTCGTGGTGGCGGTGCGCGACTGCCCGAAGCCACCGCCCACGCGGGTCAGCCTCGGGTTCACCGCGATCAACTCCGCCGAGGAGGTCTGGCTGCTGGTCTCCGGTGAGGGCAAGGCGCCGGCCGTCGCCGCGGCCCTGCGCTCCGGCGCGGCCCCGCAGCAGCTGCCGGCCGCCGGGGTGCACGGACGGCGGGCCACCCGCTGGCTGCTGGACGCCGCGGCCGCCGGCGGGCTCACCACCCCCGGGTAGCGGCCGTCGGCCCCTGGCTGAGGCGGGCCGGGGCGGGCACACTGCGGGTCGGGCCCGAGCAGACGGCACCAGCGGACCTCGAGACGACGGCGGCCCCTCCGCCGCGGTCCCGAACCCGACCACGGAGTCCCCATGACCAGCTCCGCACCGACCACCCGTCGTCCGGTCCCGGGCGCGCTCCTGCCGTTGCCCGCCCGGGCAGCCGCGGAGCCCGTGCGCCGGCACCGTGGCTGCTTCTGGGACCACGAGCAGGCCGGCTGGGTCGCCTACACCCCGGTGCCGCTCCCCCGCCCGGCCCAGGACTGAGCACGACAGGACCCGGCGCCCGGCCAGGCGGCCGGGGCGCCGGGTCGGCAGCCGGGGACCCCTCGCGCGGGAGACGGGCTCTCAGGCGCCCCGGCGGGCGCGCAGCTTGGCGAGGGCCTCCTCGAGCAGCGCGTCGCCGTCGGCGTCGCTGCGCCGCTCGCGCACGTAGGCCAGGTGGGTCTTGTAGGGCTCGGTGCGGGGTGCCGGCGGCGGGGCCGCCTGGTCCTGCCCCGCGGGGAGGCCGCACCGGGGGCAGTCCCACGTCTCGGGCACCTCGGCGTCGAAGGCGAAGGCGACGCGGGTCTCGTGGCCCTGCGTGCACCAGTAGCCCACCCGGTGCCGTGGCGCGGCCTCACCGCGCTCGGCCTCGCCCATCGGCCCTGCACCGACCCGGGTGCCCCGGATCGCGTTCCCACCAGCCACGAGTGCCCCCTGTATCCCAGCGGTCTGCGGCGGCCACTGCCGCGCGGGCAGTCTATGGGGAAGACGTCGCGATGTCGGTCACGTTTTCCGCGCGAACGCCCTGTTCCGGGACCCGGGCCCCCGGCAGGGGGCCTCGCGAGCGCGTCGAGGCGCCCTCAGACCTTGAGCAGGATCCCGAGGCCGACGACGCAGATCGCCCAGATCAGGCCGGTGAAGACGGTCAGCCGGTTGAGGTTCTTCTCGACCACGGAGGACCCGGACAGCTGCGAGGACACCGCGCCACCGAACATCGAGGACAGGCCCCCGCCCTTGCCGCGGTGCAGCAGGATCAGCACCACGAGGAGCACGCTGGTGAGCACCAGCAGGAGGTTGAGGACCAGCTCGATCATGTCCCGAGGGTAACCGACCGGCCGCGGACCCCCGCCCGACGCGGCCGGTACCGGTCAGCGCACGCCGGCGGTCGCCAGGTCGTAGCCGGTGTACGCGGCCATGACCACGCCGTTGCGCAGCCGCTGCCCGGCCAGCAGCTGCACCCGGGACTCCGCGAGCGGCACGTAGGCCCCGGTCGCCGCAGCGGCGGTCGCGACCTCGCGCCAGGCGTCGCGGGCGCCGTCCCCGGCGGTGCGGGCCCGGTCGACCAGCGCGTTCACCTCGGCGGCGTCCAGCCGGGCGAAGTTGGTGTTGCCCACCGGGCTGACCGACCGGCCGTCGACCAGCGGCACGAGGAACGAGCCGGGGGTCGGGAAGTCGGCGGTCCAGGTGGCCAGCACGAGGCCGAACCCGTTGGCCGCCACGTTGTCGGGATTGCCGACGTCGGTCGCGTAGAACCCGGGGGCGGCCAGCGGCCGGACCTCCACCTGGATGCCCACCTGTCCCAGCTGGGCCGCGACCTCCTCGGCGACGGCCACGCTGGTGGCGGCGTCGGGCACGGCGAGCACGGTGCTGAACCCCTCGGGCCGGCCGCAGGCGCGCAGGTGCTCGCGGGCGGCGGCCGGGTCCGGCTGTGGGTCGGCCTCCTCCGGCCCACCGGCCAGCGCGCGCGGCCACAGCTGCGAGGTGCGCGCGGCGTTGACCGACCCACCGAGCTGCTCCTGCACCGCCCGCCGGTCCACGGCCGCCCCGACCGCGGCGCGGCACTCCGGGTCGTCCATCGGCGCGACGTTCGTGGGCAGGGCGAGCAGCCGGACCACCCCGCTGGTCACCTCGTCGACCCGGTCTCCCACGGGCACGTCCCCACCGGCGCCCTCGGCCAGCCGTGCCGTGGTCGCCGCCTGGACGCCGCTGCCGGAGAGGTCCACGTCGGCCGAGCCGGCCAGCAGCGCCTGGTCGCGCTCCACCCCGCTCAACCCCGTGCGGACCAGGACCTGGTCGGGCAGGGCGCTGCGGACGTCGTCGGTGGCGGCGTCCCACTGCGGGTTGCGGTCCAGCACGATGCCGGTCGCGGCGTCGACCGAGGTCACCGCGTAGGGGCCGGAGGAGACGGGGTCGCGGCCGTACTCGGCGGCGGTGTCGTTCTCGGCCGGCACGGGGCTGCTCGACGGCAGCGCCATGACGTAGGGGAAGTCCGGCTCGGCCGTGCGCAGCCGGAAGGTGATCGTGCGGTCGTCAGGGGTCTCGATGGCGGCCAGCCCCAGCTTGTCCGGGGTCTCGTCCTGGTACGGGCCGGCGTACGGGTTGGCCGGGTCGTCGAGCAGCTCGACCACGTGGGTGGGGCCACCGACGACGACGTCTGAGGCGAAGGAGCGCTCGATGCCGTACTTGACGTCGCGGGAGGTGATGGCCCGGCCGTTCTCGAACCGGGTGCCCTCGCGGAGGGTGAACGTCCAGGTCGTGCCGCCGTCGGGGGTCGTCCCGAGGTCGGTGGCGAGGTCCGGTACCAGCTGGTCGGTGGACCCCGGCTCGGACGAGTAGGTCACCAGCGTGCGGGCGTAGAGCCGCATGAGGTTCCACACCCCGGGCAGGTAGGAGCGCTGCGGGTCGAGGCTGTCGACCTCACCGGTGACCACCCGCAGCGTCCCGCCGGTCGCGTCGGACGGCGCCCGGACACCGGAGAGCCCGGCGCCCGGGCTGCCGCCCAGCACGGGGACGCCCGTGCCGTCGTCCCCGCGGCCGCTCCAGGTCACGGCGGCCACGACCACGAGGACGACGACGGCGGCGATGCCGAGGATGCGGCCGCGCGTGCCCCGGACCCAGGCCAGGGCCCGCCCCGTCGGCTGCTCCTGCGTGCTGTCCACCTACCTGCTTCCCGTTCCCGGGCCGGCGGCGGTCAGCTGCCGTCGGCGGCCGTCCGACAGATCTGCACGAACTCGTCGGCGTCCAGGCTGGCGCCGCCGACGAGCGCGCCGTCGACGTCCGGCCCGGCCAGGATCCCGGCCGTGTTCGCGGCCTTCACCGACCCGCCGTAGAGGATACGGACGACGGCGGCGGTCTCCGGGCCGAAACGCTCGGCGAGCCGTGACCGCAGGGCAGCGCACACCTCCTGCGCGTCCTCGGGGGTGGCGACCTCGCCGGTGCCGATCGCCCACACCGGCTCATACGCGATCACCAGGGTGCGCACCTGCTCGTCGGTCACGTCCTCGAGGGCGGCGTCGAGCTGCGCGGTGCAGTGCGCCACGTGCGTGCCGGCCTGGCGGACGGCGAGCCCCTCCCCCACGCAGAGGATCGGGACCAGGCCGTGCCGCAGGGCGGCCTGCACCTTGCTGGCGACGACGGCGTCGTCCTCGCCGTGCAGGGCCCGGCGCTCGGAGTGGCCGACGACGACGTACCGGCAGGCCAGCGCCGCGAGCATCGCGCCGCTGACCTCACCGGTGTAGGCACCCGAGTCGTGGACCGAGAGGTCCTGCGCCCCGTACCCGACCTCGAGCTTGTCGCCGGTCACCAGGGTCTGCACGCTGCGCAGCGCGGTGAACGGCGGGAGCACGACCACCTCGGCGGCCTCGAGCTCGGGCTCCTTGAGGGAGAAGGCGAGCTTCTGCACCAGCCCGATCGCCTCGAGGTGGGTCATGTGCATCTTCCAGTTGCCGGCGATGAGCGGCCGGCGCCCCTCACGGCGCTCCGGCGTGCCCCTGCGTGCCATGCCCGCTCCCCTCAGTCGGCCAGCACCGCGAGACCCGGGAGCTCCCGGCCCTCGAGGTACTCCAGCGACGCCCCGCCGCCGGTGCTGATGTGCCCGTAGGCGGCCTCGTCGAGGCCGAGCTGCCGCACCGCGGCCGCGGAGTCCCCGCCGCCGACGACCGACAGCCCGTCGACGGCCGCGACGGCCTCGGCCACACCGCGGGTGCCGGCCTGGAACGGGGCGAGCTCGAACACGCCCATGGGGCCGTTCCAGAAGACGGTGCGCGCCCCGCCCAGCTCGCGGCCGAACGCCTCGACCGTGCGCGGGCCGACGTCGAGCCCCATCTGGTCGTCGGGGATCTGTTCCACCGGCACCGTGGTCGTCGGGGCGTCCGCGCTGAACTCCGGCGCGCACACCACGTCGACCGGCAGCACGATGCGGTCGCCGGCCTCGGCCAGCAGCCGCCGGCAGGTGTCGACCTGGTCGGCCTCCAGCAGCGACCTGCCGACGCCGTGCCCCTGCGCGGCGAGGAAGGTGAAGCACATCCCGCCGCCGACCAGCAGCCGGTCGACCTTGGGCAGCAGCGCCTCGATGACGGCGAGCTTGTCGCTGACCTTGGAACCGCCGAGGACGACGACGTAGGGCCGTTGCGGGTCCTGCGTCAGCCGGGTGAGGACGTCGAGCTCCTGGGCGACGAGGCGGCCGGCGACGTGCGGCAGCCGCTGCGCGACGTCGAACACCGACGCGTGCTTGCGGTGCACGGCGCCGAACGCGTCGTCGACGTAGACGTCGGCCAGCGCGGCGAACCGCTGCGCCAGCTCGCCCCGCTCGGCGTCGTCCTTGGCCGTCTCGGCCGCCTCGAACCGGACGTTCTCCAGCAGCAGCACCTCGCCGTCGCCCAGGGCGGCAGCCCGGGCCCGGGCGTCGTCGCCGGCGACGTCCGCGGCGAGGGGCACCGCGACGCCGAGCAGCTCACCGAGCCGCTCGGCGACGGGGGCCAGCGAGTACTGCGGGTCCGGCGCGCCCTTGGGGCGGCCGAGGTGCGCGGCCACGACGACGCGGGCGCCGGCGTCCCGGAGCGCCTGCAGCGTGGGCAGGCTGGCCCGGATGCGCCCGTCGTCGGTGATGGCCCGGGTGCTCTTGTCGAGGGGGACGTTCAGGTCGGCGCGCACCAGCACGCGCCGACCCGAGACGCCCTCGGCGAGGAGGTCGTCGAGGGACCGCATCAGAGGGACTTGCCCACCAGGGAGGTCAGGTCGACGAGGCGGTTGGAGTAGCCCCACTCGTTGTCGTACCAGCCGAGCACCTTGGCCATCGGGCCGAAGACCTTGGTCAGCTTGGCGTCGTAGATGCACGACGACGGGTCGGTGACGATGTCGGAGGAGACGATCGGCGCGTCGGTGTAGGTGAGGTACTTGCCCAGCGGGCCGCCGGCGGCCTCGCGGTAGGCGGCGTCGATCTCCTCGGCCGACGCCTCGCGGGTCAGCTGCACGGTGAGGTCGGTGGCCGAGCCGGTGGGCACGGGCACGCGGATGGCGTAGCCGTCCAGCTTGCCCTTGAGCTCCGGCAGCACCAGGCCGATCGCCTTGGCCGCACCGGTGGAGGTGGGGACCATGTTCAGCGCGGCGGCGCGGGCGCGGCGGAGGTCCTTGTGCGGGCCGTCCTGCAGGTTCTGGTCGGCGGTGTAGGCGTGGATCGTGGTCATGAGGCCACGCTCGATGCCGAACGCGTCGTTGAGCACCTTGGCCAGCGGGGCCAGGCAGTTCGTGGTGCAGGACGCGTTGCTGATGATCGTCTGCGAGCCGTCGTAGAGGCCGTCGTTGACGCCCATGACGATCGTGATGTCGTCGTCGGTGGCCGGCGCGGAGATGATGACCTTCTTGGCGCCACCGGCGTCGACGTGCTTGCGCGCGTCGGCGGCCTTGGTGAAGAAGCCGGTGGACTCGACGACGACGTCGACGCCCAGGTCGCCCCAGGGCAGGTTGGCCGGGTCGCGCTCGGAGAGCACCTTGATGGTGTTCCCGCCGACCTTGATGCCCTCGCCGTCGGCGGCGACGTCCTCGGCCAGCTTGCCCAGCACGCTGTCGTACTTCAGCAGGTGCGCCAGGACCTCGGGGCTGGTGAGGTCGTTCACCGCCACGATCTCGATGTCCTGGCCGCTGGCAGCGGCGGCGCGCCAGAAGTTGCGGCCGATCCGGCCGAATCCGTTGATGCCCACCCGCACGGTCACTGCAGACCTCCGATGTCGACGCTGTCCGTCAGGGCCGCGGGAGTCCACGGCCTCGATCCGGCGACGACCCTATCTGCCCCGGCGCCGCGGGGCCCGGGCCACCTGGACGGGTGACCCGGGCCCCGCGGCGCACCGGAGCGGCCCCCTGCAGGGTCCCGCGCCCAGCGGAGCGAGGCGTGGGAACAGGGGGTCGGCCTCCTACTGGGCGAGCATGTCCTCGGTGACCACCGACTCGGTGTCGGGGATGCCGAGGTCCTTCGCGCGCTTGTCGGCCATCGCCAGCAGCCGGCGGATCCGGCCGGCGACGGCGTCCTTGGTCATCGGCGGGTCGGCGCGCTGCCCGAGCTCCTCCAGCGACGCCTGGCCGAACTCCAGGCGCAGCCGGCCGGCGACCAGCAGGTGCTCGGGGGCGTCGCCGTTGAGGATCTCCAGCGCCCGCTCCACCCGGGCGCTGGCCGCGACCGCGGCCCGCGCCGAGCGGCGCAGGTTGGCGTCGTCGAAGTTGGCCAGCCGGTTGGCCGTCGCCCGGACCTCGCGGCGCATGCGCCGCTCCTCCCAGGCCAGCACCGCGTCGTGGGCGCCCATGCGGGTCAGCAGCGCGCTGATCGCGTCGCCGTCGCGGACGACGACGCGGTCGGCGCCGCGCACCTCGCGCGCCTTGGCCGCGATGCCCAGCCGCCGGGCGGCCCCGACCAGGGCCATGGCGGCCTCCGGGCCGGGACAGGTGACCTCGAGGGACGACGAGCGGCCGGGCTCGGTCAGCGACCCGTGGGCGAGGAAGGCCCCGCGCCAGGCGGCCTCGGCGTCGTTGATCCCGCCGGAGACGACCGACGGCGGCAGCCCGCGCACCGGGCGGCCACGCTGGTCGACCAGACCGGTCTGCCGGGCCAGGCCCTCGCCGTGCTTGGCGATGCGGACCAGGTAGCGCACGCCGCGGCGGATGTTGCCGCCGGCGAGCACGCTGACCCCGCTGGTGTAGCCGTAGACCTCGCTGATGTCGCGGCGCAGCCGGCGGGCCACCGAGCCGGTGTCGAGCTCGGCCTCGATGACCACGCGGCCACCGACGATGTGCAGGCCACCGCTGAACCGCAGCAGCGCCGTGACCTCCGCCTTGCGCTCGGAGGTCTTGGTGCACTCCACCCGAGACAGCTCGTCCTTGACCATGGCGGTCATCGCCATGCCATCCACCCCCACGTTCCCCCGGGGTAACCAGGCCCCATGTGCGACGTCCCCTCTTCTCCCCCTCGTACCGGTGCCGGTACCGAAGGGTCCGGTACCCGGCGCCGGATTTCCATGCCTAGCGCGCCCCCACGGCCGACTCGAGCGCCGCCGCGAGGCGGGCCGGGTCGTGCCGCGGTGCCCCGTCGAGCTCGGCCACGGGAGCCAGGACCAGCTCCGCGCCGCACTCGCGCACCGCAGACAGGAGACCACAGCGGTCAACCACCGAGTCGACATCGGCGATCACCGTGTGCAGCGCCACTCCGCCGAGGTGGGCCCGCAGCACCGTGAGGTGCTCCTCCGGGGAGAACCCGTCGGTCTCCCCGGGCTGCGGTTCCAGGTTGAGCACGACCACCACCCGGGCGCTGGTGGCGGCCAGCGCCGCCCGCAGCCGCGGCACGAGCAGGTGCGGCAGCACCGACGTGTACCAGGAGCCCGGCCCCAGGGAGACGACGTCGGCCGCGGCGATCGCCTCGAGCACGGCCGCGTTCACCGGCGGGTCCGGCGGCGTGACGATGATGTCTCGCACCCGCCCCGGGGTGCTCGCGATCGCCGCCTGCCCCCGGATGGTGCGGGTGCGCGACGGGTCGTCGGGGTCGGTGCTCTCCACCCGCGCCACGAGGTCCAGCGGGACGTCGGCCATCGGCAGCACGCGGCCGCGCGCGCCGAGCAACCGGCAGAGGTCGTCGAGCGCCCGGACGGTGTCGCCGCCGTGCATCTCCGCCAGGCCGGTGAGCATCAGGTTGCCCACCGGGTGCCCGGCGAGGACGCCGGTGCCGCCGAACCGGTGCTGCAGCAGCCGCCCCATCTCCCGGGTGTGCTGCTCGTCGTCGGCGAGGGCCGCCAGCGCCATCCGGAGGTCGCCGGGCGGCAGCACGGGCATCTCGCGGCGGATGCGCCCCGACGAGCCGCCGTCGTCGGCCACGGTGACCACCGCGGTGAGGTCGGTGGTCAGCCGCCGCCAGGCCCCCAGGGCGGCGGCCAGCCCGTGGCCACCGCCGAAGGCCACCACGCGCAGGGGTCGCTCCAGCTCCGCGCCCGGCGGCGCGGGGTGCGCGGCCCCCACTACTCGCGGCCCAGGTCGCGGTGCTGGACGGCGACGTCGATGCCCTCGGCCGACAGCCGCCGGGCGAACTCCTCGGCGATCGCCACGCTGCGGTGCTTGCCGCCGGTGCAGCCCACGGCGAGGGTGAGGTACCGCTTCCCCTCCCGCCGGTAGCCGGGGATGAGCAGCCGGAGCACGTCGGTGTAGCGGTCCAGGAACGGCGCGGCCGCCTCCTGGCTCAGGACGTAGTCGCGCACGTCGGGGTCCTGGCCGGTGTGCGGCCGCAGTTCCGGCAGCCAGTGCGGGTTGGGCAGGAACCGGGCGTCGACCACGAGGTCGGCGTCCAACGGCAGGCCGTACTTGAACCCGAAGCTGAGCACCGTGGCCGTCAGCGGCGGCGCCTGGCCCTCCCGGGCGAAGGCGTTCTCCAGCGTGGCCCGCAACTGGTGCACGTTGAGGTCGCTGGTGTCGACCCACAGGTCGGCCTCGCCGGCGATGCCGGTGAGCAGCGCCCGCTCGGCGGAGATGCCGTCGATCAGCGTGCCGCTGCCCTGCAGCGGGTGCTCGCGGCGGACCGACTCGTAGCGGCGCACCAGCACCTCGTCGCGGGCGTGCACGTACACGACCCGCGGGCGGTGGCCGGCCTCGGCGAGGACGCGGATCGCCTCCTGCAGGTCGCTGGAGAACGCCCGGCTGCGCACGTCGACGACGGCGGCGAACCGGCGGACGTCGCCGCGGGCGCCCAGCTCCACCATGGGCAGCAGCAGGGCCGGCGGGAGGTTGTCGACGACGAACCAGCCGAGGTCCTCCAGCACCCGGCCGGCGCTGTTCTTGCCGGCCCCGGACAGGCCGGTCACGACCACGACGTCCAGGGGCTGGGTCTCGGCCGACGTCGGGTCCAGCGGCGGTGGGACGTCGGTGTGCGGGTGCCCGGGGGCGCCGGGGGGCGTGCCGAGGACGCCGGGCCCCGCACCGCGGGTCAGCTCGGTCACGAGGCCACCAGCCCGACCTCGGCGGTGGCGCCCGTGCCCGCCTGCGGGGTGCCCCGCTCGGCCGGGCCGGACGGGGCGGTGGTGCTCTCCACGACCTCGTCGGTGGCATCGGTGGCGGGCTGCTCGTCCGCCGGCTGTGCCACGGCGGCCAGCACGGCCTCCGCCGTCCGCCGGCCGATGCCGGGAACGGCCACCAGCTCCTCGACGGTGGCGGCCCGCAGCCGCTTGAGGGACCCGAACTGCTTCATCAGCGCCTTCCGCCGCGTCTCCCCGAGACCGGGGACGTCGTCCAACAGGGAGACCAGCATGCTGGTGGACCGCTTCTGCCGGTGGTAGGTGATCGCGAACCGGTGCGCCTCGTCGCGGACGCGCTGCAGCAGGTACAGCGCCTCGGAGGTGCGCGGCAGGATCACCGGGTCGCTCTCACCGGGCAGCCACACCTCCTCCATGCGCTTGGCCAGCCCGCAGACGGCGACGTCCACGATGCCCAGCTCCTCGAGGGAGCGCGCGGCCGCGGCGACCTGGGGGGCGCCGCCGTCGACGACGAGCAGGTTCGGCGGGTAGGCGAACCGGCGCGGCCGGCCCTCCTCCGCGGCGATGCCCTGCTCGTCCCTGCGGTCGGCCTCCTCCTTGAGGTGGCGGGCGAACCGGCGCCGGACGACCTCGGCCATGGCCGCGGTGTCGTCGGTTCCGTTGGTGACGCTGAACCGGCGGTAGTCGGACTTCTTCGCCAGCCCGTCCTCGAACACCACCATCGAGGCCACGACGTTGGTGCCCTGGACGTGCGAGACGTCCATGCACTCGATCCGCAGCGGCGCGTCGGGCAGCTCCAGCGCCTCCTGCAGCTCCGACAGCGCCAGGGACCGGGCGGTCAGGTCGCTGGACCGCTTGACCCGGTGCCGGGCGAACGCCTCCTTGGCGTTGCGCTCCACCGTCTCCAGCAGCGCCCGCTTGTCCCCGCGCTGGGGCACCCGCAGGGAGACCCGCGACCCGCGCAGCTCGCTGAGCAGGTCGGCGTAGACGTCGGCGTCGTCGGGCAGCTCGGGGACGAGCACCTCGCGCGGCACGGCCTCCCCGGCCTCGCCGACGCCGGTCTGCTCGTCGACCCCGCCGTAGACCTGGAGCAGGAACTGCTCGACCAGCTCGCCGGTGGTGACCTCCTCGACCTTGTCGACGATCCACCCCCGCTGGCCGCGCACCCGCCCGCCGCGCACGTGGAAGACCTGGACCGAGGCCTCCAGCTCGTCCTGGGCGAAGGCGACGACGTCGGCGTCGGTGCCGTCACCGAGGACGACGGCCTGCTTCTCCATCGCCCGCTTGAGCGCCCCCAGGTCGTCGCGCAGCCGGGCGGCCCTCTCGTACTCCATCGCCTCGGCGGCGGCGGCCATCTCCCGCTCCAGCCGCTTGACCATCTGCTCGGTGCGGCCGGCCATGAAGTCGCAGAAGTCGTCGACGATCTGCCGGTGCTCCTCGGCGGAGACCCGGCCGACGCAGGGGGCGGCGCACTTGCCGATGTAGCCGAGCAGGCACGGCCGGCCGATCTGCCCGGCCCGCTTGAAGACGCCGTTGGAGCAGGTGCGGGCCGGGAAGACGCGGGTGAGGGTGTCGAGCGTCTCCCGGATGGCCCAGGCGTGGGCGTAGGGCCCGAAGTACCGCACGCCCTTCTTCTTGGGCCCGCGCATGACCTGCAGCCGCGGGTACTCCTCGTTCAGCGTCACGGCCAGCGACGGGTAGCTCTTGTCGTCGCGGTAGCGGACGTTGAACCGGGGGTCGAACTCCTTGATCCAGTTGTACTCGAGCTGGAGGGCCTCGACCTCGGTGCCGACGACGGTCCACTCGACGCTGGCCGCCGTCGTCACCATCTGCCGCGTGCGCGGGTGCAGGCCCGCGACGTCGGCGAAGTAGCTGTTCAGCCGCTGCCGGAGGCTCTTGGCCTTGCCGACGTAGATGACCCGCCCGTTGGGGTCGCGGAACTTGTAGACCCCCGGGTCCTCCGGGATGCTGCCGACCGCCGGTCGGTACGTGGACGGGTCGGGCATGGGTCCCAGGTTAGGTGGGGCGGACGACGGTTCGCCCGGCCACCGGGATGGCGGCGGTCACCCGAACCACATCGGTGTGATCCACGCCGGGACCTCCGCCCCTTGCCCACCGGCGTCGCCCGGCACGAACCTCAGGCGGTCAGGTCGTCCACCCCTGGGGTGCGCCATGAGCTCGACGCAGGACCGGACCGCTGCGACGCGCGGGGGACCGATCCCGGAGGCCCGGACGGAACCACCCGCCCTGACCGACCCGCTGGCCGACCTCGCGACCTTCCCCCTGGTGGAGGCCCTGTTCGGCCGGCGCTCCCGGCGGTTCGCCCTGGGCGACGAGATCCCCGACGGCCCGCTGGCGTACCGGTCGCGGCACGAGCCGGTGCCGCTGACCGAGCTCGAGCGGATGCTCGTGCTCAGCGCCATGGGCGGGACCACCGGCTGGCACACCTCGATCACCCGGAACGCCCGCTACGCGCCCCACGTGGCGAACTACGCGGGCGGGGCGGCGGGGCGGACGTTCCCCTCCGCGGCCGGCTTCCACACCGTCGAGCTGTTCTTCACCGACGACTCCGGCGTGTACTCCTTCCCCACCCGGGACGCCGGCGCGCTGGTCGACCCCGCCACCGAGGACGTCACGGCCGAGCTCATGGTGGAGCGGCACCGCGGCCGCGTCCGGCAGCTGTCCGACCGGCGGCTGCACCTGCCCCGGGAGGAGCCGTACCTGGAGGGGCACAACACCTGGTGCGTCAACGTGCCGGGCTCCCTGCTGGTCGTCCCGGTCGCGGACATCGCCCAGCACGTGCTGGCGATCCTCTGCTTCTTCACGCAGAACGGGTACGCGGTCTTCGACGACGTCAACGGCCGCGAGATCCCCGGCCTGCAGCGGTTCGGCCACCTCGTGGACGTCGACGCGCCGTTCCCCCTCACGTTCTCCGAGCAGTACGCGCTGACCGAGGCCACCGCCGAGCTCGCCACCTGCTGCTACGCGGGCGTGCTCGTGCTCCAGGCGATGGGGCTGGGCGGGTGGATGTTCGACGGGATCGACCGGTTCTCGATGCTGGGGGCCTCGGGGAACCCCGACGTCCCGGGACTGGGGTTCCGCTACGACCAGGACGAGCGCTGGGCCGTGCCCAACCCGACCGGCCTGCCCGGCGTCTTCGAGGCGTTCTGCCCGCCCCACCACGCGGACATGGCCGCGGCGGTGGAGGCCTTCGCCGAGCGCAAGTTCGGCGAGGGCGGCCCGTTCAACCCGCGCACGCCGGGCCCGTGGTCGGACAGCCCCGGCTTCCGCGGCAGCGCGCAGGTGCACGACGCGGAGTTCAAGGCGTGCGTGGCGCTGCAGGCGCAGTACGTGCTCGACACCTTCGGCAAGTTCCCCGGCACCGTGCCGACCGTGTTCGTCCTCAACTACGTCCAGGCGCACCACCTGGACCTGGAGTTCTACGACCGGTTCTTCCGGCCCGGCGCCTACCTGCGGACCCACGCCGAGCACATGCAGCGGTGGCACCCCTGAGAGGAGAACGTCGATGGGCAGGCACGTCCGCGTGGGGGACCTCGACGTCTGGACCGAGCAGGTGGGGCACGGGCCGGACGTCCTGCTGATCGGCGGCCTGGGCGACACGGTGGAGTCGTGGTCGTTCCAGCTCGACGGGCTGGCCGACCGCTACCGGCTGATCGCCTTCGACAACCGCGGCGCCGGCCGGACGGCGATGCCGGAGGAGGGCGCCACCGTGGCCGCGATGGCCGACGACGCAGCCGGCGTCCTGGCCGCGCTCGGCGTCCGGTCGGCGCACGTCGCGGGCTTCTCCGGCGGCAGCCTCATCGGCCAGGAGCTGGCGCTGCGGCACCCCGACGTGGTCCGCAGCCTGGTGCTGCAGAGCACCTGGGCGGCCATGGACCCCTACTTCCGTGCGTGGCTGCGCTTCGTCGAGTGGCTGGTCGACAACGCCACGGACGAGCGGACGTTCCTGGAGTGCTTCTTCCTGGACATCTACACGCCCCGGGCGCACAACGACGGCACCGTCGCCGCGTTCATCGACGAGGTGGTCGCCTTCCCCCACAAGCAGTCGGCCGAGGACGTGCACCGCTTCCTCGCCGACATCTGGCACTTCGACAGCACCGAGCGGCTGCCCCGCGTCGCCGCTCCGACGCTGGTGCTGGCCGGCGGCGTCGACACCACCGCCCGACCGCACCTCGGCCGGGCGGTCGCCGAGGCGATCCCCGACGCGCGGTTCGAGGTGTGGGAGACCGAGTGCCACCAGCCGTTCCAGGAGGTGCCCGACCGCTGGAACGCCCGGGTCGACGCCTTCTGGCAGGACGTCGAGGCGCGCCTCACCCCCCGACCCCGGGAGGCCCCGGACCGCGACCGGCCCGCCCGCGACCGTCCGCCGGAGACCGCCGGGCACGGGTGACGAGGTCCGCGGGGAAGGAGCCGACATGGGACACCACATCCGCTCGGGCGAGGTGGAGGTCTGGACCGAGCAGGTGGGGTCGGGCCCCGACGTCCTGCTGATCGGCGGGCTGGGCGACACCGTGGAGTCGTGGTCCCTCCAGCTGGACGGGCTGGCCGACCGCCACCGGCTGACCGCGTTCGACAACCGGGGCGCCGGGCGGACGGCGCTGCCGGACGGGCCGGTGAGCGTCGCGGACATGGCCGACGACGCCGCCGCGGTGCTGGACGCCCACGGCATCGCGTCGGCGCACGTGGCGGGCTTCTCGGGCGGGGCCAAGACCGCGCAGGAGCTGGCGCTGCGCCGGCCCGACCTCGTGCGGAGCCTGGTCCTGCAGAGCACGTGGGCGGCGATGGACACCTACCTGCGGTCGTGGGCGCACTTCATCCGCTGGCTGGTCGAGGTCGCGCCCAGCGAGCGCGCCTTCCTGGAGGCCTTCTCCCTCGTCATCTACACGCCCCGGGCGCACAACGACGGCACGGTGGCCGCGATCATCGACGAGGCCCTCGCCTTCCCCTACAAGCAGCCGCCGGAGGTGGTCCAGCGGCACCTGGACGCGTGGGCGGCCCACGACACCACCGACCGGCTGCCCCAGATCACCGCCCCCACCCTGGTGCTCGCCGGCGGGCTGGACGCCACCGCGCGGCCCGAGCTCGGCCGCGCCGTCGCCGAGGCGATCCCGGGTGCGCGGTTCGAGGTGTGGGAGACCGAGTCGCACCAGCCGTTCCAGGAGGTGCCCGACCGCTGGAACGCCCGGGTCGACGCCTTCTGGCAGGACGTCGAGGCCGGCGTCGGCGCCCCGCTCCCCCGGTCGGCCGAGCACGACGCCGGGATGTCCCCGGACCGCCCGCCGACCGGGTCCGTGCGGCCCGGCTGACCCGCTCAGCCGGCGTCGCGCGGCGGGGACTTCACCGCCAGGACGGGGCAGTCGACGTCGAGCAGGATGCGCTGGGCGGCGCTGCCCATGAGCAGCTTGCCGACCGCCGACCGGCGGCGCAGGCCGATGACCAGCAGCTCCGCGTCGGTCTCCGCGACGGCGGCGGCGAGCTCCTCGGCGACGTCCCGGCCCACCGGCTGGCGCAGTTCGAAGGGCACCCCGGACACCGTCAGGTCGGCCTGCAGCTGCCGCAGCCGGTCGCCGAACAGGTACTCCTCGTCGACCAGCGCGTCGCCGCGCGAGCTGTTGACCACGACCAGCCGCGCGCCCCGCCGGTGCGCCTCGGCGACCGCGTGCTCCAGCGCCGCCTGGCCCCGGGGGTTGGGGACGACGCCGACGACCACGACCCCGCTCACCTACCCCTCCCCTCCCTCTCGGTTGGCCGCCGCGGACTCGCGGTGGCGCAGCTCACCGGTCTCCTGCACCTCCTCCGGCGTCGCCCGGCGGCCGCGGACCACGCGCAGCACGATCGGCACGACGAGGGCCAGCAGGGACAAGAGCAGGACCACCCGGCTGAACCAGGTGTCGAGCAGGACGCCGAGGTCACCGCCGCTGATGGCCAGCGCCCGGCGGAGGTTGGTCTCGGCGATCGGCCCGAGGATCAGCCCGATGACCGCCGGCGCCACCGGCCACCCGTAGCGGCGCATGAGGAACCCGAGGCCGCCCAGGACGAGCAGCAGCACCAGGTCCAGCGGGTCGGCGTTGACCGCGTAGGACCCCAGCGAGGCGAACAGCAGGATGCCCGCGTACAGGTAGGGCCGCGGGATGCGCAGCAGCTTCACCCACACGCCGGCCAGCGGCAGGTTGAGCACCAGCAGCATCGTGTTGCCGATGAACAGGGCGGCGATGAGGGTCCAGACCAGCGTGGACTCGGTGGTCAACAGGGTCGGGCCGGGCTGGATGCCGTAGCCCTGGAAGGCGGCCAGCAGGATCGCCGCGGTGGCCGACGTCGGCAGGCCGAGGGTCAGCAGCGGCACCAGCACGCCGGCGGCGGCGGCGTTGTTGGCCGCCTCGGGGCCGGCCACGCCCTCGATGGCGCCCTTCCCGAACTCCTCGGGGTGCTTGGTCAGCCGCCGCTCGGTGGCGTAGGAGAGGAACGTCGGGATCTCCGCGCCCCCGGCCGGCAGCGCGCCGAACGGGAAGCCGAACGCGGTGCCCCGCAGCCAGGGCTTCCAGGAGCGGCGGAGGTCCTCCCCGGTCATGTAGCGGCCGCTGGCCGCCATCACCTCCACCGGACCGCGCCGCAGCCGGGAGGCGACGTACAGCGCCTCCCCCACCGCGAACAGGGCCACCGCCACCACGACGACGTCGATGCCGTCGGACAGCTGCGGGATGCCGAGGGTGAACCGCTCCTGGCCGGTGAGGACGTCGGTGCCGACCAGCCCGAGGTAGAGCCCGACGCCGAGGGACGCCAGGCCGCGCAACGGGGAGGCGCCCAGCACCGTGGACACCGCGACGAAGGCGAACACGGCCAGCGCGAAGTAGTCCGCCGCGGTGATCCCGATCGCCAGGTCGACGACCGTGGGCGCGACCAGGGCGAGCAGGAACGTGGCGATCGTCCCGGCCACGAAGGAGCCGATCGCCGCGGTGGCCAGGGCCGCCGCCCCGCGGCCGGCCTTGGCCATCCGGTTGCCCTCCAGCGCGGTCATGATCGAGCTGGCCTCGCCGGGGGTGTTGAGCAGGATCGACGTCGTCGACCCGCCGTACATGCCGCCGTAGTAGATGCCGGCGAACATGATGAACGCGCTGACCGGCTCCAGGACGTAGGTGACCGGCAGCAGCAGCGCCACCGTCATCGCCGGGCCGATGCCGGGGAGGACGCCGACCGCCGTCCCCAGCAGCACCCCGATGAAGGCGAACAGCAGGTTGACCGGGGTGAGGGCGTCGGCGAAGCCGGCGGCCAGGTCGGTGAGGGCGTCCATCTAGAACCAGCTCGTCGCCAGCTCGAGGAGCGTCCCCCCGGGCAGCGCCACGTTGAGCGCCTTGACGAAGACGATCCACACGACGACCGAGGTGATGCCCCCGGCGATCAGCGGCCGGACGATGCCGCGCGCGCCGAGGGCCCAGGCGACGGTGCCGAACATGAGGGTCACCGCGAGCGGCCAGCCGACGACGTTGATCAGCAGGGCGTGGGCGAGGAAGGCGACGGCGATGACGCCGACGGCCCGCCAGGAGGTGCCGGCCGTCGGGTCGACGTCCTCGCTCTCGTCGGCCGGGCCGCGGTCGCCGCGCCACACCCGGTAGGTGAGGCCGAGGGAGGTCGCGATGACCAGACCGCCGACCAGGTACGGGAAGAACCGCGGCCCCACGTTGCTCGCCGACCCGGGGACGGCGATGTTCCCGGCGTCCAGGACCAGGTACACGCCCAGCGCGCCGAGCAGGACGGCCATCACCAGCTCGCCGGTGCTGCGGCCGAGCTCCTCGGGCGCCGCCGCGGCCGTGTCCGCAGGGGTGGTGGCCGGCGCGGCCGGTGGGGGCTCGGGGGCGGTCACTGCACCAGGCCGATCTGCACCAGGATCTCCCGCACCCGCGCCTCCTCCGCGGCGAGGAACTCCGCGTAGTCGTCCCCGGTGAGCAGGAGGTCGTCCCACCCGTTGTTCTCCAGCGCCTCGGCCCACTCGTCGCTGTCGTGGGTGTCGACGACCAGCTGGATGAGGTCCTCCCGCGCGCCGGCGGTCATGCCGGGGCGGGCCATGACCCCGCGCCAGTTGGACACCTCGACGTCGAAGCCGGACTCGACCAGGGTCGGGACGTCCGGCACCTGGTCGCTGCGCTCGGCCGTGGACACCGCCAGGCCCTTGAGGTCCCCGGAGGCGACCTGCGGCCCGTAGTCGGCGGTGCCGGAGATGCCGGCGCTGACCTGGCCGCCGAGCAGCGCCGACAGCGACTCCCCGCCGCCGGAGTAGGGGATGTAGTTGATCTGCCCGGGGTCGATGCCGGCGGCCTGGGCGAGCAGGCCGGCGAGGATCTGGTCGGTGCCCCCGGCCGAGCCGCCGGCGATGGGCGTGTTGGCGGGGTCGGCCGCCCACACCTCGACGAAGCCCGCGATGTCGTCGAAGGGCGCGTCGGGCGGGGCGACGATGAGCTCCGTCTCGCCGATGAGCCGGGCGATGGGCGTGACGTCGGTGAGCCGGGTGGAGGAGTCGTTGGTGTCGACGGCGCCCACCATGACCAGGCCCATCATCATCAGCAGGGCGTCGTCGTCCTCACGGCTGAGCTGGCCGAGACCGATCACCCCGCCGGCGCCCTCGACGTTGAACACCTGCACGTTGCGGGCCAGCCCGCTCTGCTGGATGACCCGCTGCATCACCCGTGCCGTGGTGTCCCAGCCGCCGCCGGGGCTGGCCGGCGCCATGATCCGCAGCCGGGAGAGGTCACCGGGCTGGACCACCGTGCCGGCGCAGCCGGCCAGCGCGCCCAGGACGGGCGCGGCGACGACCCCGGCGAGGAACGACCTGCGGCTCAGCACGACGACCACCTCCGGGGCGAGGGCGACGGTGGCCTGCTGCACCAGGGACCACGCGTCGTCGAGCTGTGGGTCTGCGCCGGGGACGGCCGCGGGGGGCGGCTCGGCCGGGTGGCGCCCCAGGTCACCCCACGGGACGCGACCGGCGCGCCGGTGACACCCACGCGCCGGACGCGACGGCGGGCGCGAGGCGGCGGACCAGGCGCACCGCGCGCCCGACCAGCACCAGAGCCGACAGCACCCCGGCCCCGCCGGCCAGGAAGGCGAGGACCCCAGGCACCGCCGCACCGGTGGCGACGGGCACGGAGACGACCAGGACCGCGAGCAGGACGACGGTGGACCCGATCCCCGGGCTCCCCACCGGCGAACCGCAGTTCGACAGGTCCGGGTCGCAGTCGGGCGTGAGCGCGCTCATCGCGGGCCAGCGGTCTGGTGCAGGACAGCGCCCATGCGCGTCTCCTCCGTCGGGGACCCCACCACGCCGCGACGTCGGCGTGATGTCCGTCACAGGGACGGTACGACGACGGCCACTCCTCGCTCAAGACGTGGAGTGGCCGTCGTCGCAGGTGGCCTCAGCTGGCCTTCTTGCGCGCCCGCTTCTTCGGAGCCGACGCGGCGGCCACCGACTCGGGGTCGAGGATCCGCGCGAGGTACCGGCCGGTGTGGCTCTCGGGCACCCCGGCCACGAACTCCGGCGGCCCCTCGGCGACGACCGTGCCGCCGCGGAACCCGCCCTCCGGCCCCATGTCGATGAGCCAGTCCGCGCTCTTGATGACGTCCAGGTTGTGCTCGATGACGACCACCGAGTTGCCCTTGTCGACCAGGCCCTGGAGCACCAGCAGCAGCTTGCGGATGTCCTCGAAGTGCAGCCCGGTGGTCGGCTCGTCGAGGACGTAGATGCTGCGGCCGTTGGACCGCTTCTGCAGCTCGCTGGCCAGCTTGACCCGCTGCGCCTCACCACCGGACAGGGTGGTGGCCGGCTGGCCGAGCCGGACGTAGCCGAGCCCGACCTCGGTGAGCGTGCGCAGGTACCGGGCGATCGCCGGGATGGCGGCGAAGAAGTCCGCGGCCTCCTCGATCGGCATGTCGAGGACCTCGGCCACGGTCTTGCCCTTGTAGTGCACCTCGAGGGTCTCCCGGTTGAACCGGGCGCCCTTGCACACCTCGCAGGGGACGTAGACGTCGGGCAGGAAGTTCATCTCGATCTTCAGCGTGCCGTCGCCGGAGCACGCCTCGCAGCGGCCGCCCTTGACGTTGAAGCTGAACCGGCCCGGCAGGTAGCCGCGCACCTTCGCCTCGGAGGTGCTGGCGAACAGCTTGCGGACGTGGTCCCAGACCCCGGTGTAGGTGGCCGGGTTGGACCGGGGGGTGCGGCCGATCGGCGACTGGTCGACGTGCACCACCTTGTCCAGGTGCTCCAGACCGGTGACGGTCCGGTGCCGGCCGGGCACCATCCGCGCCCGGTTCAGCTGGTTGGCCAGCGTCGTGTACAGGATGTCGTTGACCAGGCTGGACTTGCCGGAGCCGGAGACACCGGTGACGGCGACCAGGCAGCCGAGCGGGAAGGTGACGTCGACGCCGCGCAGGTTGTGCTCGCGGGCGCCCTTGACCACCAGCTCGCGGCCCGGCGTCGGCTCCCGGCGCTTCTCCGGGACGGCGATCTCCTTGCGGCCGGACAGGTACTGCCCGGTCAGCGACCGCTCGCTGGCGAGCAGCTCGTCGACCGTGCCGCTCACGACGACCTCACCGCCGTGCTCACCGGCGCCCGGGCCGATGTCGACCACCCAGTCGGCGACCTTGATGGTGTCCTCGTCGTGCTCGACGACGATGAGCGTGTTGCCCATGTCGCGCAGCCGGATCAGCGTCTCGATGAGCCGGGTGTTGTCCCGCTGGTGCAGGCCGATGGAGGGCTCGTCGAGCACGTAGAGCACGCCGACCAGCCCGGAGCCGATCTGGGTGGCCAGCCGGATGCGCTGCGCCTCCCCACCGGCGAGGGTGGCCGCCGGCCGGTCGAGGGACAGGTAGTCCAGGCCGACGTCGACCAGGAACGACAGCCGCGCCTGGATCTCCTTGAGCACGCGGTCGGCGATCGCCCGCTCCCGCTCGCCCAGCTCCAGCGCGCCCAGCCAGTCCGAGGCCTCACCGATCGACAGCCCGGTGACCTCGGCGATGGACCGGTCGTTGAGCTTGACGGCGAGGATCTCCGGCTTCAGGCGGGTGCCGCGGCAGACGGGGCAGGGCACGTCGCGCATGTAGCCCTCGTACTTGTCCCGCATGTAGTCGCTGTCGGTGTCCTCGTGCCGCCGCTCGAGGAAGGGCAGCACGCCCTCGAACGCCGCGTAGTAGCTGCGCTCCCGGCCGTAGCGGTTCTTGTAGCGGACGTGCACCTGGTCCGGCGAGCCGTGCAGCACGGCCTTCTGCACCTTGGCCGGCAGCCGCTCCCACGGGTCGTCCATGGAGAAGCCCAGCTGCTGGGACAGGCCGGTGAGCAGCCGGGTGAAGTACTCGTTGCTCATCGACGTCGACCACGGCGCGATGGCGCCCTGCGCCAGGCTCTTCTCCGGGTCGGGCACGACGAGGTCGGGGTCGACCTCCTTGCGGGTGCCGATGCCGGTGCACTCCGGGCAGGCCCCGAACGGCGAGTTGAACGAGAACGACCGCGGCTCCAGCGCCTCGAAGGACAGGCCGTCGTCGACGCAGGCCAGGTGCTCGGAGAAGGTGCGCTCGCGCTGCGGGTCGTCCTCCGCCAGGTCGACGAAGTCGAGGACGACCAGGCCGCCGGCCAGACCGAGCGCGGTCTCCACCGAGTCGGTGAGCCGGCGCTTGGCGCTCTCCTTGACGGTGAGCCGGTCGACGATCACCTCGATCGTGTGCTTCTCCTGCTTCTTCAGCGTCGGCGGCTCGGTCAGCTGGTGGACCACGCCGTCGACGCGGACCCGGGAGAAGCCCTGGGTCTGCAGCGAGCTGAACAGGTCGACGTACTCGCCCTTGCGGGCGCGGACGACGGGGGCGAGCACCTGGAATCGGGTGCCCTCCTCCATGCCCAGGACCTGGTCGACGATCTGCTGCGGCGTCTGCCGCGAGATCGGCTTCCCGCAGTTCGGGCAGTGCGGCTGACCGGCGCGGGCGTACAGCAGCCGGAGGTAGTCGTAGACCTCGGTGATCGTGCCGACGGTCGACCGCGGGTTGCGGTTGGTCGACTTCTGGTCGATCGAGACGGCCGGGCTCAGGCCCTCGATGAAGTCGACGTCGGGCTTGTCCATCTGCCCGAGGAACTGCCGGGCGTAGGCCGACAGCGACTCGACGTACCGGCGCTGGCCCTCGGCGAAGATCGTGTCGAAGGCGAGGCTCGACTTGCCCGAGCCGGACAGGCCCGTGAACACGATGAGCGCGTCGCGGGGCAGGTCGAGGTGGACGTCCTTGAGGTTGTGCTCGCGGGCGCCGCGGACGACGAGGCGGTCCATGTGTTCCCTGTCGGTCGCTGGAGCGTGGATTGCGGGTGCGCGGCGCCGTCGGTACCCGGCGCGGATGTCCCTACGGAGACAAGCCGTCGCGCTGCGTGCCTGTTCCCCCCACCGGGCCGCGACCTGCGTGATGCCGGTCAACCGCCCGTACCGGGACGGGGCGGGTCAGCCGGGTGCCGCGACCGCGGGCTCGGTGGGGTCGAAGACCGGCGCGTACCGGCGCCACGGCTGCCGCCGTTCCAGCTCTCCGGCGAGCCAGAGTAGTCGCGTCTCGGCGCCCGGGGGGCCGGCGAGCTGGACCGCCAGGGGGTGGCCCTCGGGCCGCACGCCGGCCGGGAGCACCAGCGCGGGCAGGCCGGCCAGGTTCCACGCCGCCGTCCACGGCGCCCAGCGGGCGTTGGCCGTGACGTTGGCCAGGAAGCCGCGCTCGTGCCACGGGCGGGCCGGCAGCGGTGGACCCGTCGTGACCGGGGTGAGCAGCACGTCGAGGTCGTCGAAGAAGGCGGTCGTCCGCTCGCGGAACCGCTCGGCGGTGGCCGGCCGGACCAGCCCGGCCCGGCGGACCAGCCGGCCGATCCGCGCGTGGGTGCGGCTGCGCGGCTGGAGGTCGGCCGTCGCGATGCCGAGGTGCTCGGCGTCGTCGGCGGCCCCGGCCATCCAGCGCGCGATCGCACCGACCGCCGCGCTGGGGGGCACGGGCGGGTCGCGCCGGACCACGGTGTGCCCGGCGGCGGTGAGCGCCGCGACGGTCCGCTCCACCGCCGCCCGGGCCGGCGCGTCGGCCCGCACACCGGGCAGCGGCGACCGGGTGGAGACGGCGACGCGCAGCGGCCGGCCGGGCGCCGCCGGCGGTGCCGGCGGCTCCCCCGCCAGCACCGCGTGCGCGAGGGCGAGGTCGGCCACCGTCGTCGCCAGCGCCCCGTTGACGGCCATGCCCGACCAGTCGTCGGCGCCGATCCCGCCGGGCACCACGCCGCGCCCGGACTTGAGCGTGACCAGCCCGCAGGCCGCCGCGGGCAGGCGCAGCGACCCCATGCCGTCGTTCCCGTGGGCCAGCGGCACCGAGCCGGAGGCCACCGCCGCGGCGCTGCCGCCGGAGCTGCCGGCCGGGGAGCGCGCGGTGTCCCACGGGTTGCGGCTGACCGCGCCGGGCCCGTCGGTGGAGGCGTACAGGCACAGCTCCGGTGCCCGGGTGATGCCGACGACGACGGCGCCGGCGGCGCGCAGGCGGGCGACGACGGGGTGGTCCTCCGTCGCGCGGCGGCTCGGGCAGGCCGGCGACCCGTCGGTGCAGACCTCGCCGGCCACGGCGACGTTGTCCTTGACCGCGATCGGCACCCCCGCCAGCGGCAGCGCGCCCCGGCCGGGATCGGCGTCGACCGCGGCCGCCTCGGCCAGCGCCGCCTCCCGGCGGACCACGCGAAACGCCCCCACCCGGGCCTCGACCGCGTCGAGGTGGGTCAGGTGCGCGCGCACCACCTCCACGGCGGTCAGCTCCCCCGCCCGCACGCGCGCGGCCAGCTCGGTGGCCGGGAGGCCCACGACCGTGCCGGACCCGCCCTCGACCCGGGCCCCGACCGGCAGACCTCCGCTAGCGTCCATGCCAGGACCGTAACCGCGGCCACCGACACTTCTCGAACGGAGTCCAGGCATGAGCTCGGGGACCTACACCGGCGACGTCG
Organism: Geodermatophilus sp. SYSU D00079; assembly: GCF_054050635.1. NCBI lineage: Bacteria > Bacillati > Actinomycetota > Actinomycetes > Geodermatophilales > Geodermatophilaceae > Geodermatophilus > Geodermatophilus sp. SYSU D00079. Next base: position 182,019 of record NZ_JBJGZS010000005.1, read on the forward strand.
AGGTGGGCGGGCCCGCCGACGTCCGGGAGCTGCCGGGGCTGACGATCAGCAAGATCGCGGTCAGCGAGATGGCCAACAACGCCTACCTGCTGCGCTGCACCGCGACCGGTGAGGCACTGCTCGTCGACGCCGCCGCGGAGCCGGAGACGCTGCGCACGTTCATCGGCGACGCCCCGCTGCGCACCGTCGTCACCACGCACGGGCACTGGGACCACCACCGCGCCCTCCCGCAGGTCGTCGAGGCCACCGGGGCGGTCACCGTCGCCCACCCGGCCGACGCCGGCGACCTGCCGGTGCCGGTGCAGCGGCCGGTCGAGCACGGCGACACGGTGACCGTCGGCGAGCAGGTGCTGGAGGTGGTGCACCTGCGCGGGCACACGCCGGGCAGCATCGCGCTGGTCTGGCGCGGCCCTGAGGGCGCGGGCACGCACGTCTTCACCGGCGACAGCCTCTTCCCCGGCGGGGTGGGCAACACGCAGAAGGACCCGGCGCGCTTCGCCAGCCTCGTCGACGACGTCGAGCAGCGGCTGTTCGGCGCCCTGCCCGACGACGCGTGGGTGTACCCGGGCCACGGCAAGGACACCACCATCGGCACCGAGCGCCCGCACCTCGGGGAGTGGCGCGCCCGCGGCTGGTGAGGCCGCGACCCGGTCGCGGCGTCAGCCGGCGGGCAGGTGACCCAGCTGGGTCAGCACGGTCAGGTTGTCCCAGGTCACCCACCACTCGGCGATCCGGCCGTCGGCGACGCGGAGGACACCGGCGAAGTCGAACCTCGCCCGCTTCCCCGACGGCGGGAACGGCCCCAGCTGCCCCGTCTGCGTCCCCTCGTAGGTGGCCCAGACGGCGGCCCAGTCGCCGTCCACCAGGACGTGGGTGAACGTCTGGGTGTTGTCGGGGAAGGCCGCGGCGTCCAGCTGGAGGAACTCCCGGAACTGGTCCCGGTCCGCGACGGGCAGCTGCGGGGTCGCCTCGCTGTGGCGGACGAAGTCGGGGGCGAGCAGCTGGTCGAGCAGGTCCAGCCGGCGGGAGTTCATCGCCTCCTCCAGCCGGCGCACCAGGGTCCGGATCTCCTCGGGGCTGCCGGCCATCGTCGCGTCCTCCCGTCGGCACCGCGGCTGGGGTGGCGGCCTGCCTGACGCGTGCGGGGACCGGCCGCCAGGCAGCGGTGCGCCGGCGGCCGGCCCACCGCCCCCGGCCCGGCGCGCCCTCACCCGACCGGTGCCACCCGGTGGCTACTCCTCGCCGTCCTCGAACAGGGCGACCAGCTCGTCGGCCGTGCAGGCGACGTGCAGCGGGACGATCGACACCGTCCACCCCGGGCGCCGCTCGTCGATGTCGAGCGCGAGGTCCCACGCCGCGCGGGCGCTGAGCGGGCCGAAGCAGGCGTCGTCCCCGTCCTCGGCGACGGCCACCTCGACCAGCCAGGTGTCGGACAGGTCGGCCGCCAGTTCGTCGAAGTCCGGGTCGGTGCCGTCCTCGGGCTCGGGGGAGTCGGCCGCGACGGGGTAGATGAGCGCCATACCGCAGCCTCTCAGAGCTGGATGCCGCGGGTGAGGGCGCCGTCGACCACCAGGTTGGTGCCGGTGGTGAAGCTCGACACCGGGCTGGACAGGAAGACCACGGCCTTCGCCATCTCCTCCGGCGTCCCCATCCGGCCGGTCGGGTTGAGCGCGAAGGAGTCGGCGAACAGCTCCGGCTGGCCCTGCTCGACGGCCTGCCAGAAGCCCCCCTCGAAGTACGTGTTGCCCGGGGAGACGACGTTGGCCCGCACCCCGCGGCCGGCCAGCTGGAAGGCCAGCCCGCTGATGTAGCCGACGATCGCGGTCTTCATCGTCCCGTACGGGCCCGAGGCGAAGTCCGACTCACGACCGGAGACGCTCGAGATCGCCACGATGGAGCCGCGCCCGCTGGCCTCCAGGTGCGGCAGCGCGGCGGTGACCAGCCGCACCGTGTGCATGAGGTCGACTTCGAAGGATGCGTACCAGTTCTCCTCCCCCGGCCCGGCCGCCAGCGCGCTGACGTTGGCCACGACGGCGTCCAGGCCGCCCAGCCGGCCGGCGGCCGCCTCCACCCAGGCGGTCAGCGCCGCGCCGTCGCGGACGTCCAGCTGCACGCCGGAGGCCCGCCCGCCGCGCTCGGCGACCGCCTTCTCGGTCGCCTCGATCTCCGCGGTCTCGCGGGCGCAGAACTCCACGACGGCGCCCTCGTCGACGAAGGTGTCGACGATGGCGCGGCCGATGCCGCGCGTCCCGCCGGTGACGAGCACGCGGGCTCCGGTGAGCTGCAGGTCCACGGGTGTCCTCCCAGGGTCAGAGCAGGGTCGCCGCGCGGCGGCGGAGGTCGTCGTGCAGCCCGCCGTAGGCCGAGGCCCGCGGCAGGAGGGACTTGCGGGCCTTCACCACGGCGCTGTAGTTCGCGTCGACGACGTTGGCGATCGGCACCTCGGAGATCTGCGACAGGAGCTGGTAGGCGTCCATCGGGTGCAGGCCGTAGAGCTCGCCGAACCAGCGCACCAGCTCCACCTGGCCGATCCGCCAGGCGTCCTCCAGCGGGCGGCTGGACCCGACGGTCATCCAGTGCGTGTCGTCCTCGATCCGCGGCCACAGCGGCGCCCCGCCCTTGACCAGCTCGACGATCAGCGTGGTGGTCATCGCGCCCTCGACGGCGGTGCCACAGGCCTCGCCCTCGCCCTGCCGGTAGTGCCCGTCGCCGATCGAGAACAACGCCCCCTCCACGTTGACGCCGAGGAAGCAGGTGGCGCCCGGGCGCATCTGCGGGGTGTCCATGTTGCCGCCGAAGCGCTCGGGCACCAGCGAGCTGCGCACCTCACCGCCGGGCGGCGCGACCCCGACGGTGCCGAGCATCGGCGCCACCGGGAGGGCGACCTGCAGGTCGGTGTGCTGCGCGGCGAAGGTGACCGTGTTCGCCGCCCGGTCCAGCTCGTAGATCCAGGTGGTGTCGGGCAGCGGCTCCTGCAGCGTCGCGGTCCGGTCGGTGCTGGTGAGCCCGCCGAAGAACGGGATCGCCGCCGACGCGCCCCAGTCACGGGCCGGCTCCATGGCCACGAAGTGCAGGGCGAGGGTGTCGCCGGGCTCGGCGCCCTCGACGAAGAACGGCCCGGTCTGCGGGTTCACGAAGCGCAGGTCGACCTTCTCGCTGGACAGGTCGGTGGTCTTCTGCAGCGCGCCGCAGAAGGCGTCGTCGGACCAGACGCGCAGCGCCGTCCCCGGGGCGACCCGGCGCAGCGGGGCGACGCCACCGAAGGTGAACGCGTACTGCTCGAACGTGGGCACGACCTCGACGACGTCCATGCCGCACCCTAGGAAGCCGCAGCTCAGTCCGGCAACGCCGCGTGCCGCAGCCGCACCCGGTCCGGCGTCAGCTCCGCCACCGACGGGACGCCGAGCAGCTGCAGGGTGCGGGCGATCTCGCCGGCCAGGATGTCGGCGGCGCGCTGCACCCCGCGCTCACCGCCGGCCATGAGCCCGTAGAGGTAGGCCCGGCCGACCAGGCACGCCCGCGCGCCGAGGGCCACCGCCGCGACGACGTCCGCCCCGTCGAGGATCCCGCCGTCAAGGTACACCTCTGCACGGTCCCCGACCGCCGCGACGACCGCGGGCAGCTCGGCCAGCGGGGTCGGCGCGCGGTCCAGCTGGCGGCCGCCGTGGTTGGAGACGACGACCGCGTCGGCGCCGGCGTCCACGACCGCCCGGGCGTCGTCCGCCGTCTGCACGCCCTTGACGACCAGCGCGCCGGACCACCGGGACCGCAGGTCCTCGACGTCGGCCAGCGTCGCGGCCGGCTCGAACACGCGGTCGGCGAGCTCGGCGACCGTGCCGCCCCACGATCGCAGCGAGGCGAACTCCAGCGGCTCGGTGGTGAGCAGGTCGACCCACCAGCGCGGGTGGACCGCGGCGTTGGCCATCGTCCGCAGGGTCAGGGCCGGCGGGATGGTGAAGCCGTTGCGCACGTCGCGCAGCCGCGGGCCGGCGACGGGCGTGTCGACGGTCAGGACCAGCGCCTCGTAGCCCGCCGCGGCCGCCCTGGCCACCAGGGCCTCGCTGGCCTCGCGGTCGCGCCAGAGGTAGAGCTGGAACCACTTGCGCGCCCCGGGGGCGGCGGCGGCCAGCGCCTCGATCGTCGTCGTCCCCATGGTCGACAGCGCGTGCGGGATGCCGACCCGCTGCGCCACCCGGCCGACGGCCGCCTCGCCCTCGGTGTGCATCAGCCGGGTGAAGCCGGTCGGGGCGAAGACCAGCGGCAGCGCCGAGGGCCGGCCGAGGACCGTCGTCGACGGGTCGACCACGGAGACGTCGCGCAGCACGCTCGGGCGGAACTCCAGCTGCTGGAACGCCTCCCGCGACCGGCGCAGGCTCGTCTCGGCGCCGGCAGCCCCGTCGGTGTAGTCGAAGACGGCGCGCGGTGCCCGCCGCCGGGCGATCTCGCGCAGGTCGCCGACCGTGGCGGCCGCGGCCAGCCGACGGGCGGTCGCGTCGCCCGGCGACCGGCGCGGCCGGACCAGCTCGCGCAGCTCGGACCAGCGGGGCACCCGGCGATCGACCACGTGGTCCTCCTCCGTCTCGGCGTCGGGCCCACCCTGCCAGGACGGCGGTGCCGGTGGGACGGGTGGGGCGTCGTCCACCGTGTCACCGCGCGCCGTACGCGAACGGCGGTTAACGTGCGGGCACAGTGACGTGCGTCACCGTCGATGCCGCACCAGAGGAACAGGACTGGCCCGATGCTCTACACCGCCTACGAGATCAACCGCCGGGCGGGCGCGCCCGTCGTGGCCGCGTCCGGGCTCACCGCCCGGGCGCTGTCCTCGCTCCCGCCCCGGCTCGGCGGCGCGGCGGGGGTGCGGCACCTGCGGGCGGCGTGCGACATCGTCGCGAAGGCGCGGCCCACGCACGACCGGCCCGAGTACGGCATCGACGCGGTGGTGTCCGGCGGGCGCCGGACGGCGGTCTCCGAGCACCCCGTGGGCTGCACGGCGTTCGCCACCCTGCTGCACTTCCGCAAGGCGGGGGTGACCGGACAGCCCCCCGTGCTCGTCGTCGGGCCGATGTCGGGGCACTTCACCACGCTGATCCGGCCGACGATCCGCACGCTGCTCGCCGACCACGACGTGTACGTGCTGGACTGGCACAACGCCCGCGACATCCCGGCCGCGGAGGGCCCGTTCGGGCTCGACGAGTACATCGAGCACGTCATGGACGCGCTGCGGCAGCTCGGGCCGGGGGCGCACGTCGTCGCCGTCTGCCAGCCCGCCGTCCCCGTGCTCGCGGCCGTCGCGCTGCTGGCCGAGGCCGACGACGAGGCCCAGCCCGCCACCCTCACCCTCATGGCCGGCCCGGTCGACACCCGCGTGAACCCCAACCGGATCAACCAGACCGCCGGCAAGCAGCCGCTGTCGGTGTACGAGCGCCGGCTGATCAGCACCGTGCCGCGGCGGTACGCCGGCGCCGGACGGCGGGTGTACCCCGGCGTCGTGCAGCTGACGGCGTTCATGTCGATGAACCCGCGGCGGCACCTGGACGCGCACCTGCGGCTCTACCGCGACCTCGTCACCGGCAACGAGGAGCGGGCGGCGTCGACCCGCGCCTTCTACGACGAGTACGGCGCGGTGATGGACGTACCCGCCGAGTTCTACCTGGAGACGGTGGGACGCATCTTCCAGGAGCACCACATGGCCACCGGCCGGTTCACCTGGCGCGGGCAGCCGGTCGACCCGGCCGCGATCCGCCGGACGGCGCTGCTGACCGTCGAGGGTGCCCGCGACGACATCTGCTCCCCCGGCCAGACCGAAGCCGCGCACGGCCTGTGCACCGGCATCCCCGCGGAGCACAAGCGGCACCACCTGCAGCCCGGGGTCGGCCACTACGGCGTCTTCAGCGGCTCGCGCTGGGAGGCCGAGGTGTACCCCGTGCTGCGCGACTTCGTCGCCGAGCACACCGTGGCGCACGCCGTCGCCGGCTGATCCGGGGGGACGGGGGGCGGCACCCACGTCCCGGGCCGCGGGACGTGGGTGCCGGCCCCACTCGGTCAGTCCAGCCGGGTGGCGCGCACCGTCAGCGGCGTGCGGCCCGCACCGTCGTCGTCCGGGAGCGGCTCGGCGTCCACCACCTCGTCGAGGCCGGGGCCCGGCTCGGGCCCGGTGGGCAGCCAGCGGGCCCACCACCGCAGCAGGTGCTCCATCCGCGCCAGGCGGTGCCGCGGCCGGCCCGACCGGCTCAGCTCGTGCCCCTCCCCGGGGAAGAGCAGCAGCTCCGAGGGCACGCCGCGTCGCTTGAGCTCGACGTAGAGCCGCTGCGCCTGCTCGACCGGGCAGCGCCAGTCCTGCTCGGCGTGCACGACGAGGGTCGGCGTGGTGATGTCCCCGGCCCGGGCCAGCGCGCTCTGTGCGGCCAGCCGCTCGGGGTCGCGCCCGAGGTGGGCGTCGACGACGTACCAGCCGATGTCCGAGGAGCCGACGAAGCTGACCGGGTCGAGGAAGGCCCGTTCGACCACCGCCGCGGCGAACCGCGCCGACCGGGTGGTCAGCACCGCGGCCAGGTACCCGCCGTAGGAGCCCCCCATGACACCGACCCGGTGCGCGTCCAGCGCGGGGTCGGCCAGGGCGGCGTCGAGGAAGGCCAGGACGTCGTCGGCGTCGACGGTGCCCCAGGCGCCGTGCAGTGCCCGGCCGTGGGCCTGCCCGTGGCCGGACGAGCCGCGCGGGTTGCACTGGACGACGGCGTAGCCGGCCGACACGAGGACCTGCGCCTCGTCGAGCAGCGACCAGCCGTACTGCCGGTAGGGCCCGCCGTGCACCAGCAGCACCACCGGGTGCGGCCCCGGGCCGGACGGCGCGGTGACCCAGCCGCGCACCGGGTACCCGTCGGGCGCCTCCGTGGCCAGCTCGCGCATCCGGTGCAGCCGCCCGGTGGCCCCCAGGGCGCGGCCGAAACCGGTCAGCAGCCGCCGCCGTCCGGGGGTGATCGCGATCAGCTCACCGGCTGAGCGGTCGTGCGCCACGGTGGCGACGACGACCCCGCCGCCGACGGCCACCCCGCGCACGGTGAAGGGGCCCTCGACCAGCGCCTCGGCCGGGCCGCCGGCCAGCGGCACCCGCAGCAGCTCCACCGCGCCGCGGCGCTGCACCCCCAGGTACGCCGCTCCCCCGGCCAGCACGGTCGCCGGCGTCTCGTCGCCGCGCTCGGTGTGCTCGGGATCCAGCACCGGCTCCAGCGCACCGCCGGCCGCGGGCACCCGGCACAGGGTGGTGCTGCGGGCGAACTCGTCGAGGCCGTCGGGGCCGAGGTCGGGGCGTGCGGTGAGCCAGATCGTGGTGCCCGCGGCGTCGTAGGCGGGCAGCGAGCAGTCACCCCGCCCGTCGGTGACCCGGCGCAGCGTCCCCCCGGCGGCCGGGACGGCGTACACGTCCCGGACCAGGTCGCGGTCGGCCCGCGGGTGCCGGGCGGACACGAACGCCAGCTCGGCGCCGTCCGGGCGCCACGCGACGTCGGTGTCGTCGTGGGGGCCGTCGGTGAGCTGCCTCGGCTGCGGCAGCGGCGTCCCGTCGTCCGCCCCGCCGGGCGGCAGATCCAGGACGAACACGTGGCTGTGCTGGTCGGCGAGGAAGCCGACGCCGTCCAGCCGGTACCTCAGCGTGGTGATCAGCCGGGGCGGCTCGGCCTCGGGGGCGACGTCGGGGTCGGTGCCGAGGCGGCCGGGCGCGGGCACGCGGGCGACGTAGGCCAGCCGGCGGGAGTCCGGCGCCCACACCGGCGCGCCCGCCCCCAGTGGGTGGTCGGTGAGCCGCCGGGGCGCCCCGCCGGCGGTCGGCAGGACGTGGACCTGCGGCCGGCCGCCGGGCTCGGCGCCGAGGTAGGCCAGCCAGCGACCGTCCGGGGAGAACGCCGGCGCGGTGTCCCGGGAGCCGCTGGTCAGCGCCCGGGCCGGTGCCGACCCGTCGGTCGGCACCGCCCAGAGCTGGCTGCGGTACGCGTCCCCGGCGAGGTCCAGCCGGGTGACGGCCACGACGGCCATGCGTCCGTCCGGGGAGACCGTGGGGACGCCGGGCGTGCGGAGGAGCTCCAGGTCGGTCGGGCGCATGGGAGGGCCGGGCCGACCCGGCGGACGGGGTCCGCCGGGTCAGCCGCGGTGGCGGTCCGCGTCGGCGTCGCGCGCCTCGGCCGTGGTGGCGCGCCGCTCGGCGTCGGCCAGCGCCTCGGGGCCGGCCGACCGCACCGACCCGGCGACCTCCGGCTCGGCGGGCGAGGGCTCGGGCGCCTGGCCGCGGGTCTTGATCAGGCTGGCGACGGTGGCGATCACCAGGACCCCGAGGATGATCGACAGCGACAGCCAGATCGGGATCGTCGGGACGGCGTCGATGTGCTCGCCGCCGTTGATGAACGGCAGCGTGTTCTCGTGCAGTGCCTCCATCACCAGCTTCACGCCGATGAAGGCCAGGATCACCGCCAGGCCCAGCGACAGGTACACCAGGCGCTTGAGCAGCCCACCGAGCAGGAAGTAGAGCTGGCGCAGCCCCATGAGCGCGAAGACGTTCGCGGTGAAGACGATGAACGGCTCACGCGTCAGGCCGAAGATGGCCGGGATGCTGTCGAGCGCGAAGATGAGGTCCGTCGTCCCCAGCGCCAGGAAGACCACGACCATCGGCGTCCAGTACTTCTTGCCGTCCTGCACGACGCGGATCTTGCTGCCGTGGAAGTCCTGGGTGATCGGCAGCACCCGGCGCATCCGCCGGATGAAGGCGTTCTCCTCGTAGTCCTCGTCCTCCCCGCGGTGCCTCACCAGGTTGATCGCGGTGTACACGAGGAACGCGCCGAAGATGTAGAAGACCCACGTGAACCGCTCGATCACCGCGGCACCCAGCAGGATGAACACCCCGCGCAGGATCAGCGCGATGATGATGCCCACCATCAGCGCTTCCTGCTGCAGCTTCCGCGGCACCTGGAAGCGGGCCATGATGATCACGAAGACGAACAGGTTGTCCACCGACAGGCTGTACTCGGTCAGCCAGCCCGCGTAGAACTCCGTCGCGAACTGGCCGTTCGTGAACGCCAGCAGCAGGACGCCGAAGATCAGCGCCAGGCCGACGTAGAAGCTCACCCACAGGCTGGCCTCCTTCATGGAGGGCTCGTGCGGGCGGCGGGCGACGATGGCGAGGTCGGCGAGCAGCAGGACGGTGAGCCCCACGAACGTCGCGACCTCGAACCAGACGGGGAGGTCCACGGGCCACGACTCTACGGGGCCCTCCGGCGGCCCGCCCCCCGCCGCCCGGGACGCGGCGCGCCCCGGGCGGCGGAGGACTGACGGGGCCCGGTCAGCCCTGCGCGGGACCTCCGGCGCGGCCTGCGGTCTCGCTCACCGGCACCGACGGCCCACCGGACGACCGGCCGTCCGGCGCGGCGAGCTCGTCGCGGTCGGCGCCGCCGTCCAGCCGCGGGCCGGCGCCGTCCGGGGATCCGGTGGAGCGGGACCGGCCCCGCGCCCGGTCGCGCCGGTCCCTGGCCAGGCTCGCGACGGTCGTGACCAGCAGCGTGAGCAGGATGACGGCCAGCGACAGCCAGGTCGGGATCTCCGGCACCGCGGTCACGTGCTCACCGCCGTTGATGAACGGCAGCTCGTTCTCGTGCAGCGCGTGGATGACCAGCTTGACCCCGATGAACGCGAGGATGACGGCCAGGCCGTAGGAGAGGTAGACCAGCCGGTCCAGCAGGCCGTCGAGCAGGAAGAACAGCTGGCGCAGCCCCAGCAGGGCGAAGGCGTTGGCGGTGAAGACCAGGTAGGTCTCCTGGGTGAGGCCGAAGATCGCCGGGATCGAGTCGACGGCGAACAGGATGTCGGCGCTGCCGATGGCGACCAGCGCGATCGCGAGCGGGGTGATGTACCGCTTGCCGCGGATCTTCGTCGTCAGCCGGTCCGAGTGGTACTCCTCGGTGGTGGGCAGCAGCCGCCGGGTGAGCCGGAGGACGCCGTTCTCCTTGAACTCCTCGTCGTGGCTGTGGCCGCCCTTGGCCTGCAGCCAGGCGGTGTAGATCAGGAACGCGCCGAACACGTAGAAGATCCAGCTGATGTTCTGGATCGCCGCGGCGCCGACGAAGATCAGCGCCGTCCGCAGGACGAGGGCGAAGGCGATGCCGAACAGCAGCACCTTCTGCTGCAGCTCCCGGGGCACGGCGAAGCTGCTCATGATCAGGACGAAGACGAAGAGGTTGTCGACCGACAGGCTCTTCTCGGTGACGAAGCCGGCGAAGTACTCGCCGCCGTACTGGGGGCCTGCGAACCACAGGACCAGCAGTCCGAAGACGATCGCGATGCCGACGTAGACCGCCGACCAGATGGCCGACTCGCGCAGAGTCGGGGCGTGGGGGGTGCGGACGTGGCCGACGAAGTCGAAGACGAGCATCCCGACGATCGCGGCGACGGTGATCGCCCACACCCAGAAGGGGACGTCCATGCGGTGGTTCCTCCGGTTGACAGACAGGTGTCAGTACCGGAGGTCTCTCCCACCGCCCGGGCTCGGGCGGCCGACGGCGCCGGAGGTCACGGGACCTCGTGTTGACGGCGCTGCCGCGCGGGGATACTCCCCTCCACGTGCGGACCCGGCGGCGGGCAGGCGTCATCGACAGCAGACACCGTGGATCCATCTCGCGCAACGAACGACGGCCCGGCGGTGTTCCCGGCCGCCGCGATTCGCCGTCTCAGCCCGGTGCCGGTGGTCGCCTGCTCCTCGGCAGCGCCGCGACGACGGCGTCGTAGGAGGCGTCGACCAACTCCCGGACCTCGTCGTCGGGCACCGGGCCGGTCCAGTCCACCGCGTTCCAGCCGTACCGGCCGATGTAGGCACTCGCCGTGATCGCACCCGGGTACCGGTCCCGCCACTCCGCGGCCTCGGCGGCATCGCGGCCGCACTTCACGCCGACCGTCCCGCCGTCCAGGCCGATGAAGGCGAACGCCTTGCCGCCGACCTTCGCGACCAGCTCCGCCTCACCCCAGGGGTGGGTCTCCTCGGCCCCCGGCTTGCCCAGGCAGTGGGCCACCAGCTCGTCGCGCTCCACGACTCTCCTTCAGGCGTGTGCCGCGTCGAACTGGCGCAGTTCCTTCTTCAGCTCGGCCAGCTCGTCGCGCAGCCGCGCCGCGACCTCGAACTGCAGCTCCCGCGCGGCGGCGAGCATCTGCTCGTTCATCTGCGTGATGAGGTCGGCGAGCTCGTTGCGCGGCAGGCCCTGGACGTCGATCGAGCCGGCCTTGCCCTTGCCGCCGGCCTTCTTCGACGACAGCCCGGGCACCGGCGCCTTGCCGCGGGACTGCTGGCGGCCCGACCCGCCGATGAGCTCCGCGGACTCGGAGTCCTCCGCCTCGCGGTAGATGCCGTCGAGGATGTCGACGATCTTCTTCCGCAGGGGCTGCGGGTCGATGCCGCGCTCGGTGTTGTAGGCGATCTGCTTCTCGCGCCGCCGGTTGGTCTCCTCGATCGCCTGCGCCATCGAGGGGGTGATCTTGTCGGCGTACATGTGCACCTGACCGGAGACGTTGCGCGCCGCCCGGCCGATCGTCTGGATCAGGGAGGTGCCCGACCGGAGGAAGCCCTCCTTGTCGGCGTCGAGGATGGCCACCAGGGACACCTCGGGCAGGTCGAGGCCCTCGCGCAGCAGGTTGATGCCGACCAGGACGTCGTACTCGCCCTGGCGCAGCTCACGCAGCAGCTCCACCCGGCGCAGCGTGTCGACCTCCGAGTGCAGGTAGCGCACCTTGATGCCGAGCTCGAGCAGGTAGTCGGTGAGGTCCTCGGCCATCTTCTTGGTCAGCGTGGTGACCAGGATGCGCTCGTCCTTCTCGGTGCGGAGGCGGATCTCGTGCACCAGGTCGTCGATCTGGCCCTTGGTCGGCTTGACCACGACCTCCGGGTCGACCAGGCCGGTCGGGCGGATGACCTGCTCGACGACGTCCCCCTGCACCCGGCCCAGCTCGTAGGGCCCGGGCGTGGCCGACAGGTAGACCGTCTGCCCGATCCGGTCGGTGAACTCCTCCCACCGCAGCGGGCGGTTGTCCATCGCCGAGGGCAGCCGGAAGCCGTGCTCGACCAGCGTGCGCTTGCGGCTCATGTCGCCCTCGTACATGCCGCCGATCTGCGGCACCGTCACGTGCGACTCGTCGATGACCAGGAGGAAGTCGTCGGGGAAGTAGTCGATGAGGCAGGCGCCGGCGCTGCCGGGGGCGCGGCCGTCGATGTGCCGCGAGTAGTTCTCGATGCCGGAGCAGAAGCCGACCTGCCGCATCATCTCGATGTCGTAGGTGGTGCGCATGCGCAGCCGCTGCGCCTCCAGCAGCTTGCCCTGCCGCTCCAGCTCGGCCAGCCGCTGCTCCAGCTCCGCCTCGATGGAGGCGATGGCGCGCTCCATGCGCTCGGGGCCGGCGACGTAGTGGGTGGCCGGGAAGACGAACAGCTCGTCGACCTCGCGCACCACCTCACCGGTCAGCGGGTGCAGGTAGTACAGCCGCTCGACCTCGTCGCCGAACATCTCGATGCGGCAGGCGAGCTCCTCGTACACCGGGAAGACCTCGATGGTGTCGCCCCGGACCCGGAAGGTGCCGCGGGTGAAGGAGAGGTCGTTGCGGGTGTACTGCTCGGTGACCAGGGTGCGCAGCAGCTCGTCGCGGTCGCGCTCCTCCCCCACCTTGATCTTCAGCGCCCGGTCGACGTACTCCTCCGGGGTGCCCAGGCCGTAGATGCAGGAGACGGTGGAGACCACGACGACGTCGCGCCGGGTGAGCAGGCTGTTGGTCGCCGAGTGCCGCAGCCGCTCGACCTCCTCGTTGATCGAGGAGTCCTTCTCGATGTAGGTGTCGGTCTGCGGGACGTAGGCCTCGGGCTGGTAGTAGTCGTAGTACGAGACGAAGTACTCGACCGCCGCGTCGGGCAGCAGCTCGCGGAACTCGTTGGCCAGCTGGGCGGCCAGGGTCTTGTTCGGCGCCATGACCAGCGTCGGGCGCTGCACCTGCTCGATGAGCCAGGCCGTCGTGGCCGACTTGCCGGTGCCGGTGGCGCCGAGGAGGACGGTGTCCTTCTCCCCCGAGTTGACCCGCTCGGCGAGCGCCTTGATCGCGGCGGGCTGGTCGCCGGAGGGCTCGAACTCGCTGACGACGCGGAAACGCCCTCGGGTGGGCCGGAGATCGGTGGTCGAGCGCACGAGGACGACGGTACGACGGGGGTGTGACAGGACGGTGCTCGTGCGACGTCGGTGCCCCCAGGGGCGCACGGGACCGGTCGACTGGCCCCCGGTGCTTGCCCCGGGGTACAGGGCCCCCTAGCGTCCCCGTTCGCAGGAGTGGTCACCGCCGAGGACCAGCGCCACCCGGGCAGCGCCCGGGCGAGGTCGGACCCCGGCGCCGCTGCCCGGCCGGACCTGCGCACGACGACCCCCGCGGGAGGCCCGCGGGGGTCGTCGTCGTCCGGGGGTGAGCGAGATCTCCGCGGGGATGCCGACCCGAGGTGTGCGCGGCGCCCGGAGGGGGCAACGGGGGCACGGGGCGCCACGTGCGCCCCGACCTCCTCACCGACGCCCCGCGGCGGGGAGGCCACCGGCCCCCGGCGTCCCGGGGGCGCCAGCGCAGGAGGACCCCGCACGATGACCCAGGTCTGGCCCGGCAGCGCCTATCCGCTCGGTGCCACGTACGACGGCACCGGCACGAACTTCGCGATCTTCAGCGAGGTCGCCGAGAAGGTCGAACTGTGCCTCTTCGACGAGGACGGCAACGAGGAGCGCATCCGGCTCCCGGAGATGGACGGCTACGTCTGGCACGCCTTCCTCCCCGGCATCCACCCCGGCCAGAAGTACGGCTTCCGGGTGCACGGCCCCTACGACCCGGCCCAGGGTCTGCGCTGCAACCCCAACAAGCTGCTGCTCGACCCGTACGCCAAGGCCGTCGACGGCCAGATCGACTGGGACCAGTCGGTCTTCGGCTACGACTTCGAGACCAAGGAGCGCAACGACGAGGACTCCGCGGCGCACATGCCGAAGTCCGTCGTCGTCAACCCGTACTTCGACTGGGGCGTGGACCGCCCGCCGAGGACGCCCTACAACAAGACGGTCATCTACGAGGCCCACGTCAAGGGCCTGACCATGACCAACCCGCGGATCCCCGAGGAGCTGCGCGGCACCTACGCCGGCATCGCCCACCCGGCGACCATCGAGCACCTCACCGACCTCGGCGTCACCGCGATCGAGCTGCTCCCGGTGCACCAGTTCGTGCAGGACGACACCCTCCAGCAGAAGGGGCTGCGCAACTACTGGGGCTACAACACGATCGGCTTCTTCGCACCGCACAACGAGTACGCCAGCGCCACCACGGCCGGGCAGCAGGTGCAGGAGTTCAAGGGCATGGTCCGGGCCCTGCACGAGGCCGGCATCGAGGTCATCCTCGACGTCGTCTACAACCACACCGCCGAGGGCAACCACCTGGGCCCGACGCTGTCGTTCCGGGGCATCGACAACCGGACGTACTACAAGCTCGTCGAGGGCGACGAGCAGTACTACATGGACTACACGGGCACCGGGAACACCCTCAACGTCCGGACGCCGCAGTCGCTGCAGCTGATCATGGACTCGCTGCGCTACTGGGTCACCGAGATGCACGTCGACGGCTTCCGCTTCGACCTCGCCTCGGCGCTGGCCCGCGAGCTGCACGCCGTCGACCGGCTGGCCACCTTCTTCGACCTGGTGCACCAGGACCCGGTCGTCAGCCGGGTGAAGCTGATCGCCGAGCCGTGGGACGTCGGCGAGGGCGGCTACCAGGTCGGCAACTTCCCGGCCCTGTGGACCGAGTGGAACGGCAAGTACCGCGACACCGTGCGCGACTTCTGGCGCGGCGAGGACGCCACCGTCGGGGAGTTCGCCAGCCGGATCACGGGCTCGGCCGACCTCTACCAGCACTCCGGACGGCGCCCGGTGGCCAGCATCAACTTCGTCACCGCGCACGACGGCTTCACCCTCAACGACCTGGTCTCCTACAACGAGAAGCACAACGAGGCCAACGGCGAGGGCAACAACGACGGCGAGAGCCACAACCGCAGCTGGAACTGCGGCGTCGAGGGCCCGACCGACGACCCGGAGGTCCTGCAGCTGCGCGCCCAGCAGCGGCGCAACTTCATCGCCACGATGATGCTCAGCCAGGGCGTGCCGATGCTGCTGCACGGCGACGAGCTGGGCCGCAGCCAGGGTGGCAACAACAACGGCTACTGCCAGGACTCCGAGCTGACCTGGATCGACTGGGGGAACGTCGACGAGGGGCTGCTGGAGTTCACCAAGGCGGTCACCAAGCTGCGCTGCGACCACCCGACCTTCCGCCGGCGTCGGTTCTTCCACGGCCGCCCGGTGCGCCGCGGGCAGGGCGAGCCGGTGGCCGACATCGACTGGCTGACCCCTGACGGCGAGCAGATGGCCGACGAGGACTGGGACGTGGGCTACGCCAAGTCGCTGGCGGTCTACCTCAACGGCCTCGGCATCCGGGAGATGGACGAGCGCGGGGAGTACGTCAAGGACGACCACTTCTACCTGGCGTTCAACGCCTCCCACGAGCCGATCGACTTCACCCTGCCCAGCGAGGACTACGCCCAGGGCTGGACGACGGTGCTCGACACCGCGGAGATGGGTGAGGTCGAGCCGGTGGAGCTCAAGCCGGGTGAGACGGTGACGGTGCAGGGGCGCTCGATCGTGGTCCTCACCGGTCCGGCGCTGTGAGCGCGCCGGACGGCGAGCGGCGGCGCGGGGTCCCCTCGGCGACCTACCGGCTGCAGGTGACCTCGGAGTTCACCCTCGACGACGCCGCGTCGGTGGCCGGCTACCTGGCCGACCTCGGGGTCAGCCACGCCTACTCCTCGCCGCTGCTGCGGTCGGCGTCGGGCAGCACGCACGGCTACGACACGGTCGACCACGAGCACGTCGACGAGTCCCGCGGCGGGCGGGAGGGGTTCGACCGGCTGGTCGCCGCCCTCCACGAGCACGGGCTCGGCCTGGTGCTGGACCTGGTGCCCAACCACATGGGCGTCGCCGACCCGGCGGAGGCGCCGTGGTGGTGGGACGTCCTGCAGCACGGCCGGGACAGCGCGCACGCGGCGGCGTTCGACATCGACTGGGACTTCGGCGGCGGCAGGGTGCGCCTGCCGGTCCTGGGCTCGGCCGACGACCTGGAGAAGCTGGAGCTGGTCGACGGGGAGCTGCGCTACTACGACAACCGCTTCCCGATCGCCCCGGGCACGGGCGGGGGCACCCCGCAGGAGGTGCACGACCGGCAGCACTACGAGCTGGTCGACTGGCGGCGCGCGGACGCCGACCTGAACTACCGGCGCTTCTTCGCCATCAACACCCTCGCCGGCCTGTGCGCGGAGGACCCGGGGGTGTTCGCCGCGACGCACCGGCTGGTGCTGGAGCTGGTCGAGGCCGGCGCGGTCGACGGGCTGCGGATCGACCACCCCGACGGCCTGGCCGACCCCAAGGGCTACCTCGACCGGCTGGCGGAGGCCTCCGGGGGGCGCTGGACCGTCGTGGAGAAGATCCTCGAGCCCGGTGAGGAGCTGCCGGAGAGCTGGGCGGCCGCCGGGACGACGGGCTACGACGCGCTCGCGGAGGTCGACGACGTGCTCGTCGACCCGGCCGGCGAGGCGGCGCTGACCGCGCTGGACACCGAGCTGGCGGGCCGCGCGGTGGACTACGCCGAGCTGGTGCACGGCTGCAAGCGGGAGGTGACCGACGGGATCCTCGGGTCGGAGGTGGCCCGGCTGGTGCGGGTCATCGGCGAGCTGCCCGGCGTCGACACCGCCACGCAGACCGAGGCGCTGGCCGAGCTGCTGGCCAGCTTCCCCGTCTACCGCACCTACCTGCCCGACGGCGCCGAGCACCTGACCGCGACGGTGGCCGCGGTGCGCGAGCGTCGTCCGGACCTGCGCGACGCGGTCGACGCCCTGCACCCGGTGCTGGCCCAGGCCGGCACGGAGGCCGCGACCCGCTTCGAGCAGACCAGCGGCCCGGTGATGGCCAAGGGCGTCGAGGACAGCGCCTACTACCGCTGGGCGCGGTTCGTGGCGCTCAACGAGGTGGGGGGCGACCCGGCCCGGTTCGGCAGCACGGTCGCCGAGTTCCACGAGGCGCAGGTCCGCCGCGCCGAGGGCCGACCGCAGTCGATGACCACGCTGTCCACGCACGACACCAAGCGCAGCGAGGACGTCCGCGCCCGGCTGGCGGTGCTGGCCGAGCAGCCGGCCGAGTGGGCGCAACTGGTGCGCCGGCTGCTGGACCGGCACCCGCTGGCCGACCGCCCCATGGCGCACCTGGTGTGGCAGAACCTGGTCGGCGCGTGGCCGCTCTCGCGGGAGCGGGCGCACGCCTACGCGGAGAAGGCGGCCCGCGAGGCGGGGACGTCGACGACGTGGACCGACCCGGACGAGCAGTTCGAGGGGCGGCTGCACGCGCTCGTGGACGCCGCGTTCGACGACGAGCGGACCGCCGCCGAGATCGAGGCGTTCGTCGCCCGCATCGCGCCGTCCGGCCGGTCCAACTCGCTGGCACAGAAGCTGCTGCAGCTGACGATGCCCGGCGTCCCGGACGTCTACCAGGGCACCGAGCTGTGGGACCTCTCCCTCGTCGACCCGGACAACCGCCGTCCGGTGGACTACGAGCTGCGCCGCCGCCTGCTGGCGTCACTGGACGCCGGGGAGGTGCCGGCGGTCGACGAGACCGGCGCGGCCAAGCTGCTGGTCGTGTCGCGCACGCTGCGCGCCCGGCGCGACCACCCGGAGTGGTTCGCGGGGTACGCGCCCGTCGAGGCCACCGGGGCCGCCGCGGAGCACGTGGTCGCCTTCGACCGGGGGGCCGGGGAGCAGGGCGGCGCGGTGACCGTCGCGACCCGGCTGCCGGTCGGGCTGGCCGCGGCGGGCGGCTGGCGGGACACCGCCCTGCAGCTGCCCAACGGCTCGTGGCGGGACCTGCTCACCGGGGGCCGGTTCGTCTCCGACGCCGCGGGGATGCCCGTGGGCGCGGTGCTCGAGCGGTTGCCCGTGGCGCTCCTGGTCCGCGACTGAGACGGAGGTCACGTCGCCGCGTGGGACGTACTCCCGCGGCGACGTGACCAGCCGTTCCGCGCTCCCCGGGGAACGGGGTCCGGCGCGGGGCCGGTGTTCCCCACGGGACGGGGGGTGCCATGCCGTGACCTGACCGTTACCTTGTTGCGGCACCCGCTCGACCGAAACCGGGTGTCGGAGCCGATCCGCCGAACCCCGTCCGTCGGCATCCGTTCCTCCTGCACCGCCAGGACGGGGGTGGGGGACCCATTCCGGCGTCCTGCGTCCTCCGGCCCCCGGGCCGGGCGCCAGGGCGTCTCGGGGTGAAGCCGTGCACGCACGGCCGGGGCACCGATCGCTCCGAACCCGACAGCTCACCTCTCAGGCGGCGGATCGGGAGTCCCCATGCGTACACGCACGTCCTCGTTCGCCCGCAAGTCCCTCCTCACCGCCGGCATCGCCGCCGCCTCGCTCGGCGTGCTGGCCGGTCCCGCCTCGGCCGCCGGTCCCAACGACTGGGACGCCGTCGCCGCCTGCGAGTCCAGCGGCAACTGGAGCATCAACACCGGCAACGGCTACTACGGCGGCCTGCAGTTCAGCCAGAGCACCTGGGCCGCCTACGGCGGGACCGAGTTCGCCCCCCGCGCCGACCTGGCCACCAAGGAGCAGCAGATCGCGGTGGCCGAGCGCACGCTCGACCGTCAGGGCCCGGGCGCCTGGCCCACCTGCGGCCGCGGCCTGGACCCGGCCGCCCCCACCGCCGGCGCGGCCCCCGCGGCGGCCCCGGCCCCGGCGCCGGCT
This sequence comes from Geodermatophilus sp. SYSU D00079, assembly GCF_054050635.1. NCBI lineage: Bacteria > Bacillati > Actinomycetota > Actinomycetes > Geodermatophilales > Geodermatophilaceae > Geodermatophilus > Geodermatophilus sp. SYSU D00079. The sequence goes on from NZ_JBJGZS010000005.1 coordinate 200,881, forward strand.
CCCGAGCGGGCGTCCCGCGACGACCGCCCGGCCCCGGCGGCGTCCGGGCAGTACGTCGTCCGGTCCGGCGACACCCTCGCCGAGATCGCGGCGGCGCACGGCACCACCTGGCAGGCGCTGTTCGAGCTGAACCGGGCCACGGTCAGCAACCCGAACGTCATCTCCGTGGGTCAGGTGCTGGCGGTCTGACCGCCCGCTCCCCCGGAGTCGCGGGCGGCCGGTCCCGCCCGCGACTCCGGGGACGCCCGTCCCCGGCGGCCACCCAGGACCGCCGGCCGTCGGGCAGCCGGCCGCAGGCCACCTCGAGGGCCAGCGACCAGTCGGGATCGGTCCAGTAGCCGCTGTGCCCGCCGATCCCGGTGACCGCCCGGGTCTGCAGGGCGAGGTCGCCGGGCACCGGGTCCAGCAGCCGCCACTCGTTGCCGCACACCCGGCGGCCGGTGCGCGGGTCGACCCAGTCCGGTTGCCGCGTCGCCGGGTCGTCGAGACGCCGGGAGGACAGCGGCCCGCCGTCGCGCGTGTGGTCCCAGCTGGTGACCGGGCCGGCGACGGGGTCGGTGTCGCGGTACAGGTTCACCCACCGGAACACCCCCGCCATCCCGCGCAGCAGCTCCGGCGCCACGTAGTGCGGGAAGCCGCGGGCGAACTGCTGGCGCAGCTGCGAGCCGAAGGTCACCCACCGCACCCGGTCGCGGACCTCCTCGGGCAGCCACAGCAGGGCCACCAGCGAGATCAGGCTGCCCTGGCTGTGTGCGGCCACGACCACCTCGCGCACCGGCGCCGGGTTGACCGCCGGCCGTGATCCGGCCGGCCCGGCGTCCCCGTCGTCCTCCAGCGGGTCGGGCACGCCCAGGTGCCAGCAGATCCGGCGGACCAGGGCCGGCACGACCTCCGAGGAGTACGGCGGCGGCACGAACGGGTGCGCCGTCCGCGGCCAGAACGCCACCACGTCCCACACCACGTTCAGCCCGCGCCGGGCGCCCTCCGAGCGCAGCGCGCCGCGGGCCAGCAGCACCGTGCCCAGCCCGATGCCGAGCAGGGTCACCTGGCCGATGCCGATCACCACGTCGTCCCCGGTGACGACGCCGCCGGGCGGGGAGGACACCCCGGTGAGCAGGCTGACCGGGAACGCCGGGTCCTCCCCGGCCCCCCGCGCCGACCACGACGCCGCCCCGATGGCCGCGGCCAGCACCAGGCCCAGCGCCGTCCACAGCCCCAGCACCAGGGGGACGGAGTTCTTCACCCGCGCCCGCTGCATCGCCGCCCCCGCCGCGCGCACCCACGGCTGCGGCAGGTGCAGCGCCGGCGGGTCCCCGAAGGTCATCGCCGCCTGCGCCCGGGCCCGGAACGCCTGCCGCCGGCGACCGGCCCGCACCCTCGCCGCGACCGCGAGCGCGGCGAAGACCAGCGCGGTCAGCCCCCACGCGTAGGAGAACCGCTGCAGGAGCTCGGGCACGTCGACGTCGGTGCCGGTCAGCCCGTCGAGGAGCTCCTCGACGCCGAGGGTGAGGCCGGCGCTGGCGCCCACCGCCAGGTAGCTGCCGACCGCCGTCGCCAGTGCCGCGGACATGCCGCCGGCGAACCGGCGGAAGGGCCGCGGCGTGCGCCGGGCGGCGGTCCGCGTCCCGGCGGCGAGGGCGGCGACGGCCAGCACGAGCAGGGTCACCGTCGCGGTGCCGGCCAGGATCAGCAGCGCGACGGCCGGTTCGGTCCCCGGCAGCCGCCCGGCGCCGGAGACGTCGGTGAGCGCGACGGCGACCAGCGCCAGCAGCAGCGCGCCCCCGGTGAGCAGCTGGACGGCGCCCGCCGCGGCCGCCGTCCACCGCCCCGACCGGATGCGGTGGGGGGCACCGGCCCCGCCCACCGTCGCCCGCCGCTCGGGGTCCCCGGCCAGCAGCACGACCAGCGTCACCAGCCCGAGCACGGCGACCGCGTACCAGCGCCCGACCGCCGCCCAGCCGGTGCCGCCCTCGGCGGCCACCGAGAGCCCGAGCCAGGCGACGACCAGCAGCCCGGCGGCGTGGTGCAGCCGGCGCAGCGACGGGCTGTCGGGGTCGCCGTCGAAGAACGCGGCGTCCCCGAGACCGGGCAGCCCGTCGGCGCCGTGGCCGAGGTCGCGGGGGCCGGCGTGGGCGAACCGGTACCGGCGGCCGGTGTCGACCGCGCCGATCCGCGACAGGCCGGTGACGAGGGCGGCCGCCAGGAGCAGGCCGGCCACGACGACGACCCGGTCGGGCAGCGGCAGGCCCCGGGCGGTCAGCCACTGCCAGGCGAGCAGGTCGACCAGCACGAGGCAGTCGGCGAGCGCGAACAGGCCGGTGAGCACCAGGCCGACGGTGCGCAGCAGCGCCCCGCACAGCGCGTGCAGGCGACGCTGGGCCCCCGTCTCCGGCGGCGGCAGCATGAACTGGGCGGCGTTGACGATCCCGAAGGGGATGAGCAGCAGCCACAGCCCCTGGGCCCACGAGCCCGACGTCCAGCGGCCCCAGTGGAACGCCTCGAGCACGTGCCCGTCGGGGGCCGGCACCTCCCGCTGCTGGGCGTCGGCGGGGCGGAAGCAGCGGCTGCGGTCGTCCCCCGCGACCTGCACGGTGTGCGCGCTGCCCAGCATGTAGTCCGGCGGGGTCCCGCTGACCCCGTGGACCCGCAGCTCGACCCAGTCGGCCATCCGCCCTCCTCCCCCGGCCGACCGCTGCGCACGTCACGGTTGACCGTCGGGTGTGCGGGCATGATCTGCCCCGTTCCCCGGCCCCGGCCAGACCCCACCCCGCCTGGAGGCGTCCCGCATGTCCGCACCCGCCGAGTTCTCCGTCTGGGCACCGCTGCCGAAGCGGGTCCGGCTCCAGGTCGACGGCGAGGTGCACGACATGCGCCGGGACGACGGGGGCTGGTGGCGGGCCGAGGTGGCGGCCGCGCCGGAGGCGGACTACGGGTTCCTGCTCGACGAGGACGAGACCCCGCGGCCGGACCCGCGCTCGCGCCGCCAGCCGCAGGGCGTGCACGGGCTGTCCCGGCGCTTCGACCCGGCGGCGTACGGCTGGGGCGACTCCGCCTGGACCGGCCGCCCGCTGGCCGGTGGCGTGGTCTACGAGATGCACGTCGGCACGTTCACCCCCGAGGGCACCCTCGAGGCGGCGGCCCGGCGGCTGGACCACCTGGTGGAGCTCGGGGTCGACTTCGTCGAGCTGCTGCCCGTGAACGGCTTCAACGGCACCCACAACTGGGGCTACGACGGCGTCCTCTGGTACACGGTGCAGGAGGAGTACGGCGGTCCGGCGGCCTACCAGCGCTTCGTCGACGCCTGCCACGCCCGCGGCCTGGGCGTGGTCCAGGACGTCGTCTACAACCACCTGGGGCCGTCGGGGAACTACCTGCCGCTGTTCTTCCCGATCTTCTCCGAGGGCGGTGCGAACACGTGGGGCAACTCGGTCAACCTGTCGGGGCCGGACTCCGACGAGGTGCGCCGCTACATCATCGACAACGCCCTGATGTGGCTGCGGGACATGCACGTCGACGGGCTGCGGCTGGACGCCGTCCACGCGCTGGTCGACGAGCGGGCCACCCACGTGCTCGAGGAGCTGGCCCAGGAGGTGGACCGGCTGTCGGTCGCCGAGGGCCGGCCGCTGACGCTGATCGCCGAGAGCGACCTCAACGACCCCCGCATGGTCACCCCGCGGGTGGCCGGCGGCACGGGGCTGACCGCGCAGTGGAGCGACGACTTCCACCACGCCCTGCACTCCACGCTCACCGGCGAGGGCCAGGGCTACTACGCCGACTTCGCCGCGGCCGGCGTGGCCGGCCTGGCCAAGACGCTGACCGGGGCGTTCTTCCACGACGGCGCGTGGTCGAGCTTCCGCCGCCGGCACCACGGGCGGCCGGTGGACCGCAACGTGCTGCCCGGCTGGAAGTTCCTGGCCTACCTGCAGGACCACGACCAGATCGGCAACCGCGCCGTGGGCGACCGGATCTCCGCCTCGCTCTCCCCCGACCTGCTCGCCGTCGGCGCGACCATCGTGCTCACCAGCCCCTTCACCCCGATGCTGTTCATGGGTGAGGAGTGGGGCGCCACCACCCCCTGGCAGTTCTTCACCAGCCACCCCGAGCCGGAGCTGGGCCGGGCCACCGCCGAGGGGCGCATCGGCGAGTTCGCCGAGCACGGCTGGGACGCCGAGGTCGTCCCCGACCCGCAGGACCCCGAGACTTTCACCCGCTCGAAGCTGGACTGGGAGGAGCTGGAGCGGGAGCCGCACTCCCGGCTGCTGGGCGTGCACCGGGCGCTGCTGGCGCTGCGCCGGGCGCACCCGGACCTCGTGGACCCCGACCTCACGCGGGTCCACGTCACGTGGGACGACGCCGAGCGCTGGCTGGTCGTGCACCGCGGCTCCCTGCGGGTCGTGGCCAACCTCTCCGGCGAGGCCCGCGAGATCGACCTCGACGTCCCGGCCGGCGAGGTGCTGTTCGCCAGCGGGGAGCTGCCGGCGCTGGACGGGCGCACGGTGACGGTGCCCCGGGAGAGCGCCGTCGTGGTCTCCACCCGCTGAGGTGCGCCGGCTGCTGCCCGGGGCGGTCGGGGACGCCGGGGCCGAGCTGACCGACGCCGACCTCGCCGAGGCCTACCGGCCGGCCCCGGGCCGGTCGCTGCGGGTGGACTTCGTGGCCTCGCTGGACGGCGCCGTCACCGTCGAGGGCCGCAGCGGCGGGCTGGGCTCTCCCGGCGACCGGCGGGTGTTCCGGCTGCTGCGCGCGCTGGCCGACGTGGTGCTCGTGGGCTCCGGCACGGCCACCGCGGAGGGGTACCGGCCGGTCGCCGCCGACCGGGCCGTCGTCGAGCTGCGGCAGTCCCTGGGCCGCCCGGCGACCGCCCCGGTCGCGGTGGTCTCCCGCCGCGCGTCGCTCGCCCCCGGTGACCGGCTGGCGGTCGACTCGACGATCCTGGTCACCACCGCCGCCTCCGACCCCGGACGGCGGGCCGCGCTGGCCGACGCCGGCGTGACGGTGCTGGTCTGCGGGGAGGACGACGTCGACCTGCCGCTCGCCCTGGACCGGCTGGCCGAGCTCGGTCACGAGCAGGTGCTGTGCGAGGGCGGGCCGGCGCTGCTCACCGCCGCCCTCGACGCGGGCGTGGTCGACGAGCTGGACCTCACGATCGCGCCGGCCCTCGTCGGCGCCGGGCAGCCGCACCTGCTCGGGGCGCCGCTGGCGGACCTCGTGCGGCTGGAGCTGCGGCAGGTGCTGGAGGAGGAGGGCGTCCTGTTCACCCGCTACGCCGTGCACCGTCCCGGCTCGACCGGCTGATCCCGCTGCTAGCTTGCCCCCGGTGGGCGACGCGACGACCGGTCCCGGGCCGTTCGCCGAGCTGCTGCGCCGCTTCCGCGACCGCGCCGCGCTCAGCCAGGAGGAGCTGGCCGCCCGCGCCGGCCTGACCGCCAAGGCCGTCGGGGCCCTGGAGCGGGGCGAGCGCCGCCGGCCCTACCCGCACACCGTCCGGGCCCTCGCCGACGCCCTGCACCTGGACGGCGGGGACCGCGCCGCGCTGGCCGCGGCGTCCCACCCGGCCGGGCAGCACGAGGCGGCGGCCCCGGCGCCGCCCGGCGTCCCGCTGCCGCCGACGGCGCTGGTCGGCCGGGACGCCGAGCGCGCCGAGGTGCTCGCGCTGCTGCGCTCCGGCGCCACGCGGCTGATCACCCTGACCGGGCCGGGCGGCGTGGGCAAGACCAGCCTGGCACTCGACGTCGCCCGGGCCCTGGCCGCCGACTTCCCCGACGGGGTCGCCGTCGTGGAGCTGGCACCGGTCCGGGAGGCACGGCTGGTGCTGCCGACGGTCGCCCGCGCGCTGGGCGCCCGACAGCTCACCCCTCCCCTCGGTGACTCGCTGGCCGCCTTCCTCGGGGCCCGGCGGCAGCTCGTCGTCCTCGACAACGTCGAGCACGTGCTCGCCGCGGCAGCCGACGTCGCCGACCTCCTGGCCCGCTGCCCGGGGTTGGTGGTGCTGGCCACCAGCCGGGCCCCCCTGCGGGTGCGGGCCGAGCACGACCGCCCGCTCGGCCCCCTGCCCGTGCCGGCCGCCGCCGACGTCGCCTCGGTCGCCGCCTCCCCCGCGGCACGGGTGTTCCTCGACCGTGCCCGCGCCGCGGGCCGGGCGGTACCGCTCACCGGCACCACGGCCGCCGACGTGGCGGCGATCTGCCGGCGGCTGGACGGGCTGCCGCTGGCCCTCGAGCTGGCCGCCGCCCACGCCCGCCTCCTGGCCCCCGCTGCGCTGCTGGCGCGCCTCGACCAGGCGGTGGGCTCCCCCCGCTCGCGGGACCTGCCCGAGCGGCAGCGCACCGTCCGCGCGACGCTGGACTGGAGCCACGACCTGCTGACCCTCGACGAGCAGGTGCTGTTCCGCCGGCTGGCGGTGTTCTCCGGTGGCTTCTCCCTGGCGGCCGCCGAGGAGGTGGCGGGGGACGGCGGCGACGTCGTCCCCACGCTCGGCGGTCTGGTGGAGCAGTCCCTGGTGGCCCTGCAGGACGACCGCTACCGGATGCTCGAGCCGGTCCGCCAGTACGCCGCCGCACGACTGCAGGAGGCCGGCGAGGCCGACGCGGTCGCCGACCGCGCGGCGGACTCGCTCTGCGCGCTCGCCTCGGACGCCGGAGCCGGTCTGCGCGGTGCGGGGCAGGCCGCGGAGCTGGACCGGCTGCAGCGGGAGCACGGGAACATCGGCGCCGCGTTCGGCCGGCTGGTCGACAGCGGCCGGTGGGGCCCGGCCGCCCGGCTCGGTGCGGACACGTGGCTGTACTGGGCGCTGCGCGGTGACGTCGTCGAGGGCCTCGGCTGGCTGGAGCGCGTGCGGGAGGGCGCCGGGGCGGAGGCACTGCCGGCGGCCGAGCGGGCGGCGCTGCAGCTGGGTCTCGCCGGCCTCCGGTACGCCGCGGGCGACATCGAGGGCATGCGGGCCCCGGCGGCCGAGGCGGTCACGGCCGCCCGCGCGGCCGCGGTGGACGACCTGCTCGCCGAGGCGCTGGTGCTGTCGGGGTCGTCGGCGGTGTTCCTCGACGAGCTCGGCCGGGCCGCCGGGGAGCTCGCCGAGGCGGCGCTGCTGGCCCGGACCGCGGACCTCCCGTGGGCGCTCGCGCACGCGACCCTGGCCGAGGCACAGCGGCTGGCGTTGGCCGGCGACCTCCCCGCCGCGACCGCCGGGCTGGCCGACGCCGAGCGGGCCGCCCGCGGGATCGGCAGCCCCTTCACCCTCGCCACGGTCCTCAACATGCGCGCCACCCTCGCCCTGGGCACCGGGGACGACGACCTGGCGCTGGCCTGCCTGACCGAGGCCGCCGACCTCGCCGCCGCCGTCGGCACCACCTGGACGCTGGCCTACACGCTCCCCGGGCTGGCGGTGCTCGCGGCGCAGCGCGGGTCCCCGGAGGTGGCGGCGGAGCTGTTCGCGGCCGGGTCGGCGACCGCCGAGGCCGCGTCGGTGGCGGTCAGCTTCCCGCCGGACCTGGAGCGGGCCGGGCACTGGCTGGCCGCAGTGCGCGCACAGCTCGGCGAGGAGGCGTTCCGGCGGGCCTGGGAACGCGGTCGCGGTGTCCGGCCGGCCGACGTCCCCGGGCTCGCCGGCCGGCTCAGGCGGCCGACCGCACCCGGCTGACGTAGCGCCGGTACCGCCGCAGGAACACCGTCCGCGCCAGCAGACGGACCGGCAGCGGCAGCTTGGCGAGCATCTCCACGGCCTCCTCCGGGGTGGCCTCCTCGAGGACCGCACCGAACACGAGTGGCAACTGGGAGCGCGACATCGCGGCGATCCCGTGCTGCCCGAGCTGGTCCCACTCCTCGGGGGACACGTGCCGCGCCGCCAGCGGCAGGATCTCCCGCTCCTCCTCGTCGAGGTGCTCGAGCAGGGCGGTGCGCAGCGCGTCGAGCGTGGCGGCCACCTCCTCGGTGACCGCCGGCCGCGCCTCGGCCTCCCAGCGGGTCAGCGCCACGGTCAGCCGCCCGGTGTGGCGCTCCACCTGCTCGTGCTGGGCCTCCATGCGGTGGACCAGCGCGGCGTCGGGCGCGGCGCGCTCGAGCAGCCTGGGCCACAGCAGCTCGTCCTCGGCGGTGTGGTGCAGGTGCAGGGCGGTCAGCACGAGCCGGGTGTGCGCGGCGAGGACGGCGGCGCGGGCGGTGTCCCCGGCGGGGACGCGCCGCACCAGCTCCGGGAGCAACCGGAACTCGCGGCGGAAGCCGCGGTGCACCACGACCATGTCGTGGACGTCGGTGAGGGGGGCGGAGGAGGTCTCGGTCATGGCGATGACCCTGTCCGGGCACGCGGGACGCCGGGACCCACACGACCCCCACACCGCACCCACACTCCACCCGCCCGGGGGGCGGTGGGCCCGCTGAGCTGCCGGTCGCCGGTCGCGGCTGCTTGACTGCCCGGCATGGACCTGCCCGTGCTGCCGCCGGTGAAGCCGATGCTGGCCAAGGCCACCACCAAGCTGCCCACCGCCGAGGGCCTGTACTATGAGCCGAAGTGGGACGGCTTCCGCTGCATCGTGTTCCGCGACGGCGACGAGGTGGAGCTGGGCAGCCGCAACGAGCGCCCCCTCACCCGCTACTTCCCCGAGGTGGTGGCCGCGGTCAAGGCGGCCCTGCCCGAGCGCTGCGTCGTCGACGGCGAGATCGTCGTGCCGCAGGGCGACCGGCTGCACTTCGAGGCGCTGCTGCAGCGCATCCACCCGGCCGAGTCGCGCGTCACCCTGCTGGCCGAGCAGACGCCGGCGTCCTTCGTCGCCTTCGACCTGCTGGCGATCGGCGACGAGTCGCTCATGGAGACGCCGTTCGCCGCGCGCCAGGCCCGGCTGCGGGAGGTCATCGGCGCGGGCACCGACTCGGTGCACGTCACCGCGATCACCCAGGACGCCGGGACGGCGCGGCGCTGGTTCGAGGAGTTCGAGGGCGCCGGGCTCGACGGCGTCGTCGCCAAGCCCGCCGACCTGCCCTACGGCCCCGACCAGCGGCTCATGACCAAGGTCAAGCACGTGCGCACCGCCGACTGCGTGGTCGCCGGCTTCCGGTGGCACAAGTCCGGGCCGATCGTGGGGTCGCTGCTGCTGGGCCTCTACAACGACGCCGGCGACCTCCAGCACATCGGCGTCGCGGCGTCCTTCCCGATGGCCCGCCGCGCCGAGCTGGTCGAGGAGCTGGCGCCCTACCGGGCCCAGGCGCTGGACGGGCACCCGTGGCAGGACTGGGCGAACGCCGAGACCAACGGCGACGGCGAGCACCGGATGCCCGGCGCGCAGAGCCGCTGGAACGCCGGGAAGGACCTCTCGTGGGTGCCGCTGCGCCCGGAGCTCGTCGTCGAGATCAAGTACGACCAGCTGGAGGGGCGCCGCCTGCGCCACACCGGGCAGTTCCTGCGGTGGCGTCCCGACCGGGAGCCGCGCACCTGCACCTACGACCAGCTGGAGGTGCCGGTGCGCTACGACCTCGCGGAGGTCTTCGCCGGCTGACCGCCGCGGGAGCACCGAGCGGGGAGCGGACCGGGGAACGGGAGCCGGCCGGTGTCTTCGCCGGCCGAGGGACGGCGGGCGCCTGCGGTCCCGGCGCCGGGCTCCTAGGCTCGTGATCATGCGCCTGTCCCGCGGCCTCGTCGCCGTCGCCAGCGGCCTGCTCCTGACCGTGTCCGGCTGCACCTCCTCGGACCCGGACGCGGCGGACCCCTCCGCCACGTCGACGACGCCGGCCGAGCCGGAGGCGGAGGAGATCACCTGGACCGACTGCGACGAGCAGATCTCGTCGGTGATCGCCGGCAGCCCCGGCAGCGAACGGGACCTCCTGTTCGAGTGCGGCCGCACCCAGGTGCCGATCACCTACGCCGAGCCCCAGGGCGAGAAGCTGACGATCTTCCTCGTCCGCGCCCGGCTGGCCGGGCAGACCGACCGGCTCGGGTCGCTGGTGGTCAACCCGGGCGGGCCCGGTGGCTCCGGCGCCGACGCGGCCATCCAGCGGGCGCTGACCCTGCCCGAGAACGTGCTGAGCCGCTTCGACCTGGTCGGCTTCGACCCACGCGGGGTGGGGCTGTCCACCCCGGCGGTCGAGTGCGTCCCGGACGAGCTGAAGGACCGCATCGTCGCCGCCGAGCCGCGCCCGGTCAGCGAGGCGCAGCTCGACGAGGCGTTCGCGCTGGCGCAGGAGGTCGGCGACGGCTGCGCGGAGGAGTACGGGGACGCGCTCGGCACGTTCAACACGACCGACACCGCCCGCGACATGGACCTGCTCCGCCAGGGGCTCGGTGACGAGCAGCTGACCTTCCTCGGCTGGTCCTACGGGACCACGCTGGGCTCCACCTACGCCGAGCTCTTCCCCGACCGGGTGCGGGCGATGGTCCTCGACGCCGCCGTCGACCCGGACAACGACCCCCGCGCCGACGCCGAGGCCAGCGCGGCCGGCTTCGAGGCGGGCTTCGACGCCTTCGCCGCGAACTGCACCGGCCTGGTCGCCGGCTGCCCCATCGGGGCGGAGCCGCGCCGGTTCGTCGAGGAGCTGCTCGCCCAGGCCGCGCAGGCGCCCATCGCCAGCGCGCGGGCGGGTGAGACCCGGCAGGCCACCCCCGGTGTGGTCCTGACCGCCATCCGCGCCGGGCTCTACAACACCAGCGCGTGGCCGCAGCTCCAGCAGGGCCTCGCCGCGGCGCGCAACGGCGACGCCCAGGGCCTGTTCTCCCTCGCCGACGCCTTCTACGGCCGCCTGCAGGACGGCACCTACTCCAACCTCATCGACGCCGACCTGGCCATCACCTGCGCCGACCGGGACCCCGCCCAGGAGGTGCCCGAGGCCGACATCCGGGCGCTGGCCGCCGACTGGGGCCAGCGCTACCCGCTGTTCGGCGCCGGCGCGGCGGCCGGCCTGGCCACGTGCTCGGCGTGGGAGGCCGAGCCGACCCCCCTGCCGGCGCGGGACGCCGAGGGCGCCGCGCCGATCCTCGTCGTCGGCAACACCGGCGACCCGGTCACCCCGCTGCCCGGTGCGGAGCAGATGGCCACGGAGCTGACCTCCGGCGTGCTGCTGGTCTGGCAGGGCCTCGGGCACACCTCCTACCCGAAGACCGGCTGCGTCAACGACGTGGTCAACGCCTACCTGGTCGACCTGGTCGTCCCGGCCGACGGTGCGACGTGCCCCTTCTGAGCCGGCGGGGCCCTAGGGTGCGCCCGGTGAACGCGCGATCCGGGTCCGGTCGGTGATGGCTGCTGCCAAGGACGCCGTCGTCCTGCAGGTCGACGGGCACGAGGTGCGGGTCTCCAGTCCGGAGAAGCCGTACTTCGCCGACCGCGGCATCCGCAAGATCGACGTCGTCGAGTACTTCATCAGCGTCGGCGACGGCATCCTGAACGCGCTGCGCGACCGGCCCACGACGCTGGAGCGCTGGCCGGGCGGGGTGTTCGAGGGCGCCCGCCTGTCCACCCGCGTGGACAACACCGGCGACGCCTTCTACCAGAAGCGGGTGCCCAAGAACGCCCCCGACTGGGTGCCGACCGCGCACATCACCTTCCCGAGCGGGCGCACCGCCGACGAGATCGCCCCGGACTCGGTCGCCGTCGTCGCGTGGTGCGCGAACCTGGGCACGCTGACCTTCCACCCGTGGCCGGTGTCGAAGTCCGACGTGGAGCAGCCCGACCAGATCCGCATCGACCTCGACCCCCAGCCCGGCACCGACTTCGCCGACGCGGTGGCCGTCGCCCCGCACGTGCGGGAACTGCTCGCCGAGTTCGGCATGCAGGGCTGGCCGAAGACCTCCGGCGGCCGCGGCGTGCACGTCTACGTGCCCATCCAGCCGCGGTGGACCTTCCCCGAGGTGCGCCGGGCGGTCATCGCCTTCGGCCGCGAGCTGGAACGGCGGCTCCCCGACCGCGTGACGATGTCGTGGTGGAAGGAGGAGCGCGGCGAGAAGATCTTCATCGACTACAACCAGATGGCCCGGGACCGCACGATCGCCTCGGCCTACTCGATCCGCGCGAAGCCGCACGCCCCGGTCTCCGCGCCGGTCGACTGGGACGAGCTGCCCGACGTCTCCCCGTTCGACTTCGACGTCCGCACCATGCCCGCGCGGTTCAAGGAGGTCGGTGACAAGCACGCCGGCCTGGCCGACCACGCGTTCGGCATCGAGCCCCTGCTGGAGCTGGCCGACCGCCAGGCGAAGGACGACGGCCTCGGCGACCTGCCCTATCCGCCGGACTACCCGAAGATGCCGGGCGAGCCGATGCGGGTGCAGCCCAGCCGGGCACGACGGCCCACCAGCGCGGACGACTAGCGGTGCCGTCCGCTCAGGGCGCCGGCTCGCGGTGGACCATCTGGCCACGGACGAGCGCCACGACGGCACCCCGGCCGTCGGTGACCCGGACGCGGGGGCGCCCACGGCCCTGGCCACGGGTTCGACGCTACCGGCCCGGTCGCGCACCTCGACCGACGTCCCGTCGCCGGAGCCCAGGCGCGCCGGGCGTCCCAGCAGCGCGGAGGGATGACCCGGCGCTCGACGCCCCCTCCTGACCGACCGCCGCTTCGGCCGCGAGCCGGTACTCGGCGAGCTGCCCGGCACGCCGTCGCGGCGTGGCTGCCTCGCCCGATGACTGCGGGGGCCTCGTCGCCTCGTGCCGGTCACCCGCCTGATCGGCCCGAGCCCGGCGCCTCCGGCCGGGCTCCTTGACGACAGCTGGTCGGCTGAGCAGGTTGAGGCCATGACGACGCGGTCGCTGGCGGGGGTCGAGGTGCGGGCCGCACCCGCGGCCCGCCGGCGGTGACCGGCTCCCGTCGCCACACCGTCGTCCCCTCGGCGGCGGCCGAGCGTGCCATCGAGCGAGACCTCCCCGAGCCGGTGGCTGTCGCGGTCGCCGACTCCCTGCACGGGCGCCCGCCACCAGGCTCACACCACCGGCCCCATCCGGGCGCCGATCCGTTGCCGCAGGCCGACGACGCCTGCATGTGGGAGGAGGACTCCTTGTCCGTTTCACCTCGGCGCACCTCGAGTGCCGGACGCCGGCTCACCGCCCTGGCTGCCGGCTGCGTGGCCACGCTCACGCTGGCGGCCTGTGGTTCCGACGACGCGGGTGGCACCGGAGGCGGGGGTGGTGGCGAGGACGGCGCGACCGCCGTGACCGTCGGCTACTTCCCCCTGGTCCACACCGCCACGGCGGTCCAGGCCCAGGAGACCGGCGCGTTCGCCGACGCCGGCCTCGACGTCACCCTCGACCAGACCTCCGGCGGCGCGCAGGCCATCCCCTCCCTGGTGGCCGGGGAGTACGACATCACCTACGGCAACTACACCTCGGCCCTCCTGGCCGCCCAGCAGGGGCTGCCCATCCGGGTCGTGGCCGGCAACGACGTCGGCGCCGACGACCACGCGATCATGGTGGCTGCCGACTCGCCGTACCGGTCCGCCGCCGACCTCGCGGGCGCGCGGATCGCGGTGAACAACCTGCAGAACATCGGCACCGTCGCCATCAACGCCGTCCTGGAGGACGCCGGTGTCGACCTCTCGACCATCCAGTTCGTCGAGCTGCCGCTGCCCGACATGGCCCCGGCCCTCGATGCCGGGGACGTCGACGCCATCTGGCAGGTGGAGCCGTTCCAGGCCTCGGCGCTGGCGGCCGGCCACCGGGTGCTGTTCCCGCTGTTCAGTGGCCCGGTCGAGGACATGCCGGTCGCCGGCTGGCTGACCACCGAGCAGTACGCGCAGGAGAACCCGGAGGTCATCGAGGCCTTCCGCCAGGCGATGACCGCGTCGATGGACGAGCTCACCGACAACCGGGAGCGGCTGGTCGAACTCGTGCCCAGCTACACCCAGGTGCCGGCCGAGACCGTGCAGCAGGTCGCCCTGCCCGCCTGGGACGCCCAGGTGGACGTCGCGCAGCTGCAGAAGATGTCGGACCTCATGCTCGAGTACGGGATCATCAGCGAGGAGTTCGACGTCGAGATGATGATCGTCGACTGAGGCGCCTCGTCGCGACGGCCCCGCGGACCGGCCGCGGGGCCGTCGTCCCCCCGGGGCAGGGAGGCCGCCCGGGCACGCACGCCGCTCCGCCCGGGCGCCCTCCCTGCCGGGTCCTGGACAGCCCCTCCGGGTCGCTCCCCCGGCACCGGACGCCGTCGGCTGTCGGGAGCGGGTCGTCGGCCGTAGGTTGGTCCCGCCGTCGCGGACGGCCGTCCCCGGCCCGCGGGACGGGCTCGGTGGAGCTGAGGGAGAACTGGATGGCGACCGACCGGCCCGACCCGGGCGACTTCCTCGAGCTGGCCCAGCGGATGCTGCGGGAGCTGTTCGGCGAGCCGCGCAGCGGGGACGACGCGTGGGCGGAGGCGACGCGTCGTCCTCCCGGGCGCTCCGGAGCCCTGCCGGGCGAGCCGAGCACCGGGCGGCAGCGCGAGGACCGCGCGTTCGCGCTCGCGACCCGTGCCGTCGAGGCGCTCGAGGACCTCGTGCTCAACGTCGCGGCCATCCGTCAGCGCCTCGAGCGCCTCGATCCCCAGGCCCCCGGGGCGCGACCCGAGGACGAGCGGCGCGGCACGGAGGGTGAACCGGGTCCCCGGTGACCGGCTCGTCCGCCGGCTGAGGCGGTCGACGGCCGCGGGCGTGACCGCCGCGTGGGCGGGGAGGACCGGGCGCTCGACGTCAACCGGCGGTGGCGGAGGGTCCGAGCCGGCCCTCCAGCTCCGTCCGCAGCACGTCGGGCACGGGCTCGGGGTGCCCCGAGCCGCCGACGTGCACGACGGTGTGCCCGCCCTCCACGCAGACGACGTCCCCGGTGAGGACGCGCCAGCGGTAGGCGATCGAGCTGGTGCCGACCCGCTCCACCTCCAGCTCCACGACGTACTCGTCACCGGCGCGCAGCGACGACAGGTACGAGGAGGTGACCGCCCGCCGGGGGAAACCCGCCGGGTCGAGGCCGCACGCCCGGTAGGTCTCGTGCTCGGCGTCCTCCGCCCATCGGAGGGCCGACGTGAAGTGGAAGCGCCCGGAGGCGTCGGTCTCGGAGAACCGGACCACGCCACGCGACCGGTACGCGCTCACGCGCGCACCGCGCCCAGGTGCCCCGGTCCCCGCGTCTCGTCCGCCCCGGTCGGGGTGGTGGTCCCGGACCCGAGCCGCCGGACCGGCAGGTCGCCGTCATCGGTCATGGACCAGCACTACCAGGTGTACGGAGGCGGGCACCAGGTGCCGCTGCCGGTGGCGGCCGTGCGGCACCGGGACGGTTGAGCCGATCGCACCGGCTGGGGTACTGGTGCGGCACGCCACTGCCCCAGGGAGGCAGCCATGACCCGACGGCACCGTGCGCTCCGGTCCGCGATCGCGGCAGCCGCGGTCGCCGCGGCCGGCCTGCTCACCAGGTCGATGGTGCGGGGCGTCCGCCGCCCGTGAGCCGGGGACGCGTGGTCGTCCCGAGCGCGACCGGTGACGACGTCGCACCCGCGCCCGGGGCACCCTCCCTGCTCCTGCTCCGCGCCACCGGGACACGGGCGCGGGTCTCCGACCTGGGAGGATCGGCGGGATGTGCACGGTGGTGGTGCGGTGGACCCGCGGCGCGCCGGTGCGCCTGCTCGCGCTCCGGGACGAGCTGACCAGCCGGGAGTTCGACGACCCCGGGCAGTGGTGGCCGGAGCACCCCGGTCTGGTCGGGGGCCGTGACCGTCTCGCGGGCGGCACGTGGTGCGCGACGCGCATCGACACCGGGGTCACCGCCCTGGTGCTCAACAGGCCGCAGAAGCGGGTGGCCGACGCGGGAGCCCCGAGCCGGGGGACGCTGCCGCTGGTCGCCGCCGAGCACGGCGCGGACTGGCTGTCGGCCGTCGACCTCGGCGGCATGGCCAGCTTCCTGCTCGTCCTGGCGGCGCCGGACCGCATGACCACCTGGGACTTCGACGGCGAGCGGCTGGTGACGACCGAGCACCCGGAGGGCACCTGGATGGTGACGTCCGGCGGTCCCGAGGACCGCAAGGCCGACGCCCACCTGCCGCTGTTCACCGAGACCGGCCACCCGGACGGCTGGCGCCGGCTCGTGCAGGCAGCACCGCCGCGGGACGACCCGGCCGCACTGGTGGTCCGCCACGAGCAGGACGGGCTGGTGTTCGCGACGGTCTTCGGAGCGCTCATCGAGGCCCGGCCGGGCCGGCTCCGCATGGAGTACAGCCGCCGGCCCTGGCTGGATCCGTGGTCACCGGTCCTCACCTGGCCCTGAGCCCCGGCAGGAGGCGGTGGTGGGCCTGACCCTCCACCGCGCCGGCCCTCACGGGAGTCGTTCAGCCGGTGACGGCCCGGATGCTCTCGAAGTGCTCCTGGATGTGGTGGATCAGGACGGCTTCGATGACCTGCTCGGCGGTGAGGTCCGCATCAGCCGGCTCGAAGCGCGCCGAGCGCGCCAGCTCCTCGTCGGTCAGCCCCCGCACGAAGAGCGAGGCAGAGGCGCCGAAGGTGCCGAGCCGGTCGAGGATGTCGTCCCGGGTGGCGCGGGCGTTCTTCTCCTGGTCCAGGGTGTTGAAGGTCGCGAAGTCGTCCCAGGTCTCGGTGACGGGTAGGCCCGTGGCGATGCGGTGCACCCAGGGCGGGATGATGAGGTGACCGGTCGCGATGTGCATGGCCGTCGCCGGCACCGTCCACCCTTCCGCGGTGGTCACGCAGTTCCACTGCTCGTCGGTGCAGGTCTGGACGAACCGGACCACTTCCGCGTTGTCGGCGTCGAACCGGTCGGCGAGCTCCTGGGCTCGGGTCTTGCCCGTCACGTCGGTTCCCGTGCTCATGTCGACCCCTGGTGCCTTTCCGGTACGCGGGAGACAGCGGACCGAGCCTAGGGGGGACGTCAGACCCGGGTCAGGGCTCTTCGACCCTGAGCGGCGCGCTCCACGATGGGCGGGTGCGGCAACGCCGGACCGCGCCCGGCGAGCGGTGGCGCGTGGCGGCCAGCCGCGCCTTCCCCGGCGCCCACGGGATCGCGCGCTCGTACGAGGAGGCGCGCGAGGCACTGGGCTCAGCCGACCGGCTGCACCTGGACGCCGAGGTGGTGGACCCCCGCGACCTGCTCGTGTACCGGGTGCTGGGGCGCGACCAGGCGGCCATCGTCGACCTGGTCCGGGACGTCCTCGGGCCGCTCGCCCGGGTCCGCGGCGGTCCCGGGGTACTCCTCCACACGCGGCGGGAGTACGTCGCCGCCGGCGACGTCGCCACCGAGGTCGCCCGGCGGCTGCACGTCTCGGTCCGCACGGTGACCCACCGCCTGGCCCGGGACGGCGCTGCCCGCGGACGGCTGACCGACGCAACGGACGCGGGCAGGGCGCCGACCTCGCGCTGAGACCCGGGTCACACGAGGTGTCTATCGCGTTACGATACTTCCGCAGGTCCTCAGCTGCGCAGCGCCGAGGCGGAGGCTCCCGTCGGGAGGTCGATCGTGCTCAGTGACCACGGACCACGCGTCGTCGCGGGACACCGGTGCCCGCTGACGGGACCGCCCGGAACGCCGCGCCGGACCGGGCGCCACGCCGCCCCGGTCGCCGACTCCCCGCCGAGCGCCGACTGATGGTGCTCTCCGTGCTGGCGGTCGTCGCCGTCCTGGTCGTGCTCCTGCTCGGCACCAGCGTCCGGGTCGTCACGCAGTTCGAGCGCGGCATCGTGTTCCGGTTCGGCCGGGTGCTCCCCGAGCTGCGCGGCCCCGGCCTGACCCTGCTGGTGCCGGTCGCGGACCGGCTCCGCAAGGTGAACATGCAGATCGTCACGATGCCGGTGCCCGCCCAGGAGGGCATCACCCGCGACAACGTCACGGTCAAGGTCGACGCCGTCGTCTACTTCCGGGTGTTCGACCCGGTGCGCGTGGCCGTCGACGTGCAGAACTACGAGGCCGCGATCGGCCAGGTCGCCCAGGCCTCGCTCCGGTCGATCATCGGCAAGAGCGACCTGGACGACCTGCTGTCCAACCGGGAGCGCCTCAACCAGGGCCTCGAGCTGATGCTCGACAACCCTGCCGTCGACTGGGGCGTGCACATCGACCGGGTCGAGATCAAGGACGTCGCACTGCCGGAGTCGATGAAGCGGTCGATGTCCCGCCAGGCCGAGGCCGAGCGGGAACGCCGGTCCCGGGTGATCACCGCCGAGGGCGAACTGCAGGCCTCCCAGAAGCTGGCCCAGGCCGCCCAGGTCATGGCCGCCCAGCCGGCCGCCCTGCAGCTGCGCCTGCTCCAGACGGTCGTCGAGGTCGCCGCGGAGAAGAACTCGACACTGGTCCTGCCCTTCCCCGTCGAGCTGCTCCGCTTCCTGGAACGGGCCACCCCGGCCGAGGCCGCCCCGGCCGACCCCGGCGGGGGCGTCGTCCCACCCGCGCGCCCGGCCGCACCCTCCCCGGCCGCGCCCGCGCCGCGGAGCACGGACGCGAGCGAGCAGGCCACGGACACGGCGGTGACGTCGTGACCGCGGGTGGGGGCCGGCGGCCGGTCGTCGTGGCCGTCGGGGCCGGCGCACCGGACAGCGACGCCCTGGCCTGGGGCGCGGCCGAGGCCGCCGCCCGGGGCGCACCGCTGCACCTCACGCACGTCCTGCCGTCGCGGCTGGCGATCGACCCGTACGGCGTCCTGCCGGCGGTGGAGGACCCGGGGACGGCGGCGGAGGTGGCCACCTCGCTGGTCGAGGCGGCCCTCGACCGTGCCCGCTCCGTGGCGCCCGACGTCCCGCTGACCGGGTCCGTGGTGCCGGGCACCCCGGCCCGGGTGCTGGTGCAGCAGAGCCGGGAGGCCGGGCTGCTCGTGCTCGGTGGCCGGCCCGCCGGCAGCGCGGGCGGGTGGCCGGCCGGCGGGCTGGGCCCGCGGGTGGCGGCCCGGGCCTCCTGTCCCGTGGTCGTGGTCCGCGCGCGCCCGCGCGTGCGCACCCCGCCGTCCCGGCCGCGGGTCGTCGTCGGGGTCGACGCCACCCGGTCCTGCGCCGCGGCCCTCGACCTCGCCTTCCGGGCGGCGGCGCAGCGGGGGCTCCCGGTTGCCGCGGTGCACGCCTGGGGCCCGGACGCCCCTGCCGACCTCGAGGGGGCCAGCGGTTCCCCCGCGGCGATCGAGGCGGAGGCCCGGGAGGTCCTCGACCGGGTGCTCGACCGCTGCTGCTCCCGGTTCCCGGAGGTCCCCGTCGAACGGCTGGTGCGCTGCGGTCTCCCCGCGGCGGTGCTCGTCGCGGAGTCCCTCGGCGCCGCGCTCGTCGTCGTCGGGTGCCGGGGCCGTGGCCCCCTGCGCAGCGCGCTGCTCGGGTCGACCAGCCGGACGGTCGCGCGGCGCGCAGCCGGACCGGTGGCCGTCGTCGGCGCCGGCTGCACCGCCGGTCGGACGACCGTCCCGGAGGACACGGGCCGACGGCGGTCGCGCGAGGCGTCCCCGCGGGGCGGGCCCCCCGGCGACCGCGGGAGCCGGTCGGACTGACCGCCGCTCCGCGCCCCTGACCGGTTCCGGCCGCGGGTCACGCCTCCCTCAGGGGGACTCGTGCCAGGTCGGCACGGCGAGGGCGGAGTCCATCCGGCGCAGCTCGTCGCGGTGCAGCGCGGCCAGCCGCGCCAGGACCTGGTCCCCCTTGGCGGTCAGGCCCACGCGGACGACGCGTCCGTCCTCGGGGTGCACCCCCCGGTGGACGAGGTCCTGCCCCTGCGCGCGGGTGACCAGCTCCACGACGCTGTGGTGCCGCAACTGCAGACGCTCGGCCAGCTCGCCGATCGTGGCCCACTCGCGGCCGGGGAACCCCTTGAGCGCCAGCAGCAGCTGGTACTGCTGCGGGGTGAGGTCGTGCTGCCGGACGGTCTCCTCGCTGAAGCGCAGGTAGCGCCGGATGGCGAAGCGGAAACGCGCCAGCGCCTCGAAGTCCGCCTTGGTGAGGGGCTCGGTCGCGGCGGCGGCCTCGGCGCCCCGGACGCCGGCCGTGGGTTCCGGCACGGGCCGCACGATACCGCCGCTCCGCCGCCGGCCCGGCCGCGACCAGATCCCTCCGACGGGAGGACCCGGCGACGCCCCGGCGTGCCCGCACCCGCTCGCGGGCACGACGCGGTCGGGTCGGGCTCCGGCCGGGCCACCCTGGCCGTCGGCCTCGACCGCGGCCGCGTGGGCCGGCCGGCGTGGGCGTGGGCGTGCGGGTGCTCCTGCCCGGCCTTCCGGACCGAGCTCGCCGGACGGAGGCGGCCCGGGGGCGGTCAGCGCCCGAGGACGGAGGTGACCTGCCGGGCGATCTCCAGGTCCTCCCGCGCGGTGACGACGACGGTGCGGGCCGCCGCGCCGGGGGCGCTCACGTCGCCGTCGCCGGTGGTGCCGCGGTTGCGCTCCTCGTCGACGGCCAGGCCGAGGTGGGCCAGCGCGGCCGCGACGGCCTCCCGCACCTGCCAGGCGTGCTCCCCCACCCCGCCGGTCAGGACCAGCAGGTCCAGCCCGCGGGTGGCCGCGGTCATCGCGGCGACCTCACGGCACAACCGGTGCAGGTAGACGTCGAGGGCCAGCGCGCAGTCCGCGTCGCCGGCCGCGCGGCCGGCCAGCACGTCCCGCAGGTCCCCGGAGGTGCCCGACAGTCCCTTCAGCCCCGCGTGGTGCTCGAGCACGTCGCCCAGCTCGGCGACCGGCACCTCACCGTGCTCGAGCAGCCAGAGCAGCAGCCCCGGGTCGAGCGTGCCCGGCCGGGTGTTCATGACCAGCCCGGCCAGCGGGGTGAACCCCATCGTCGTGTCGACCGGGACGCCGTCCCGGACGGCGGCCAGGGAGGCCCCGGCGCCCAGGTGCGCCGAGACGATCCGCAGCTCCGCCGGGTCCCGGCCCACCAGCTCCGCGCCGCGCCGCACCGCGTGGGCGTGCGAGAGCCCGTGGAACCCGTACCGGCGCAGCTGCCAGCGCTGGTTCCACTCCCGGGGCACCGCGTACGTGGCGGCCGCCGGGGGCAGCGTGGCGTGGAAGGTGGTGTCGAAGCAGGCGACCGCGGGGACGTCGGGCAGCAGCTCCTCCATGGCCCGGATGCCGCCCAGGGCCCGCGGGTTGTGCAGCGGGGCGAGGTGCCGGATCGACCACAGGTAGGCGACCAGCACCGGGTCGACGCGGGCCGGGCCGGTGTGCCGGGCCCCGCCGTGCACCACCCGGTGGCCGACCGCGTCGACCGGGCCGCAGCCGGACAGGAAGTCGGCGAGCGGCTGCAGGTCCCCCTCCCCCCGCCAGCGCTCCACGACGGTCGCCGCGGTCACCGCGCCGCCGTCGTCCAGCCGGGTCAGCTTGAGGCTGCTGGAGCCGGCGTTGACGACGAGGACCGTCACGCCTCCGGCTCCCGCAACGGGTCGGCTCCCGCGGTCACCGGCCCCGCGGCGCCGGACCACGACCAGTCGCGGATCTCGGGCAGGTCCACGCCGTGGGTGCGCACGTACTGGCGGTGCCGGACCAGCTGGTCCTGCAGCGCCTCGCGGGCGTGGGCACCCCTGTCGCGCAGCCGCGGGACCCGGTCGATCGCGCTGATGGCGAGGTTGAACCGGTCGATGCGGTTCATCACGCAGATGTCGAACGGCGTGGTCGTCGTCCCCTCCTCGACGTAGCCGCGGACGTGGAGGTTGCCGTGGTTGGTGCGCCGGTAGGTCAGCCGGTGGATGAGCCAGGGGTAGCCGTGGTAGGCGAACACCACCGGCTTGTCGGTGGTGAACAGCGAGTCGAAGGCGGCGTCGGACAGGCCGTGCGGGTGCTCGCGCTCGTCCTGCAGCCGCATGAGGTCCACGACGTTCACGACCCGGACCCGCAGGTCGGGGAACCAGGCCCGGAGGATCTCCACCGCGGCCAGGGTCTCCATGGTGGGCACGTCGCCGGCGCAGGCCATGACGACGTCCGGCTCGCCGCCGGCGTCGCTGCTGGCCCACTCCCAGAGCCCGATGCCCTTGGTGGCGTGCACGATCGCCGAGGGCATGTCGAGGTACTGCAGCGCCGGCTGCTTGCCCGCGACGACCACGTTGACGTACTGCCGGGTGCGCAGGCAGTGGTCGACCACCGACAGCAGCGTGTTGGCGTCCGGCGGCAGGTACACCCGGATGACGTCGGCCTTCTTGTTGACCACGTGGTCGATGAAGCCCGGGTCCTGGTGCGAGAAGCCGTTGTGGTCCTGCCGCCACACGTGCGAGGTGAGCAGGTAGTTCAACGACGCGATCGGCCGCCGCCACGGGATGCCGTTGGTGGTCTTCAGCCACTTGGCGTGCTGGTTGACCATCGAGTCGACGATGTGGACGAACGCCTCGTAGCAGGAGAAGAAGCCGTGCCGGCCGGTGAGCAGGTAGCCCTCCAGCCAGCCCTGGCAGGTGTGCTCCGAGAGGACCTCCATCACCCGGCCGTCGGGGGCCAGGGAGTCGTCGCCGGGGAGCCGCTCGGCCATCCACGCGCGGTCGGTGACCTCGAGGACGGCGCCGAGGCGGTTGGAGTTGTTCTCGTCCGGCGCGAAGACCCGGAAGGTGTCGCTGTTCTGCCGCACGACCTCGCGCAGGAACGTGCCGAGGACCCGGGTGGCCTCCACCGCCCCGGTGCCCGGCGCGGGGACGTCGACGGCGTGGTCGCGGAAGTCCGGCATCCGCAGGGGCCGCAGCAACCGGCCGCCGTTGGCGTGCGGGTTGGCGCTCATCCGCCGGTCCCCGGCCGGGTGCAGGTCGCGGACGGCGGGCACCGGCGCCCCCGACCCGTCGAACAGCTCCTCGGGTCGGTAGCTGCGCAGCCACTCCTCGAGCACCCGCCGGTGGCCGTCGTCCTCCCGGGCGTTGGCGAACGGCACCTGGTGCGACCGCCAGGAGCCCTCGACCCGGTGCCCGTCGACCTCCACCGGCCCGGTCCACCCCTTCGGTGAGCGCAGCACGACCATCGGCCAGCGCGGCCGGGTCAGGTCGCCGTCCACCCGGGCCCGGCGCTGGATCGCCGCGATCTCGTCGAGGCACCGGTCGAGCGTGGCGGCGAACTGCTGGTGCATGCGCTCCGGCTCGTGCCCCTCCACCAGGTACGGCGTGTACCCGTACCCGCGGAACAGGTCGGTCAGCTCCTCGGCGCTGATCCGGGCCAGCACCGTCGGGTTGGCGATCTTGTAGCCGTTGAGGTGCAGGATCGGCAGGACGGCGCCGTCGCGGGCGGGGTCGAGGAACTTGTTGCCGTGCCAGCTGGTCGCCAGCGGGCCGGTCTCGGCCTCGCCGTCGCCGACGATGCAGGCGACGACCAGGTCGGGGTCGTCGAACACCGCACCCTGCGCGTGCGACAGCGAGTAGCCCAGCTCTCCGCCCTCGTGGATGGACCCGGGCGTCTCCGGGGCGACGTGGCTCGGGATGCCCCCGGGGAAGGAGAACTGGGTGAACAGCCGCCGCATCCCGGCCTCGTCCTGCGAGACGTCCGGGTAGACCTCGCTGTAGGTGCCCTCCAGCCAGGCCGCGGCCACCGGTCCGGGCCCGCCGTGCCCGGGGCCCATCACGTACACCATGTCCAGGTCGCGGGCGGCGATGACCCGGTTGAGGTGGGCGTAGACGAAGTTCAGCCCGGGGGTGGTGCCCCAGTGGCCGAGCAGCCGGGGCTTGACGTGCTCGGGCCGCAGCGGCTCGCGCAGCAGCGGGTTGCCCATCAGGTAGATCTGGCCGACCGACAGGTAGTTCGCCGCCCGCCACCAGGCGTGCACCCGGGCGAGCTCGTCGGCGGACAGCGGCGCCCCGGCCGCCGTCCCCTGCGGTGTCTGCACGGCGACGTCCATGCGGCGTCCTCCCTCTCGGGGGCCGGACCACGGGCCCGCCCGCGATCCCACCGGCCCACCGGGGTCCCCGGCAACCCGCTGCGCCGTGACGGCCCCACGTCGCCCCGCGGGGGCCAGGATGCCGGGCCATGAAGTACGTGATGACCTACCGCGCGGTCGAGGACTTCCTGCCGCTGGCCCGCCGGCACGGCCCGGCGCACGTGGCGCGGCTGCACGAGTTCCGCGACCGGGGGCTGCTGCTCATGGTGGGCACCTTCGACGAACCCCTGAACGGCGACGCGATGGGGGTGTTCACCACGCGGGAGGCCGCCGAGGAGTTCATCGCCGGCGACCCGTTCGTGCAGGGCGGCGTGGTCGCCGAGTGGCGGGTGCGGCCGTGGAACGAGGTCCTCGTGCCCTGACCCTCACCCCGAGGGGTGAGGCGCCGCCGTCCGGACGACGCCCCGGTGCCCGACCTGCCGTTGACCGGTGTGATCGGTCCACGACGGAGGTGCACGGTGCGGGTCTCGTTCTTGGTGTACGGCGTGCTCTACGTCGTCGTCGAGATCGTCGGTGCCCAGCTGGAGTCGATCGGCTGGCCGGAGCTCACGCCGCTGGACGTCGCCACCGCCGTCACCAACGCGTGCCTGACCGTGGCCGTCGGCATCGCCGTCCTCGTGGGGCTCGACCTCGGCGGTCGGCGGTGGCGCCGCTCGGTGCAGGCCTGGCGGGCCGAGCGGGCCCGGGAAGCCGAGGTGTACTGGGAGGAGCAGCCGCCGATCGGCGTCCCCTCCTGGCGGGCCGAGCCGCTGGCGCTGCCCGTGGGCCCCTCGCCGGTCCCGACCCCGGACTACCCCGGCGCGCCCTCGGGCGGCCGGGCCTTCCCCGAGCAGCCGGGGCACCTGCTCTGACCTCCGGCGACCGGCCCGGGGTCAGTCGTCGGCCAGCAGCGCCGCCCGCAGGCCCAGCCCGTGCGCGGCCGCGGCGGCCGCTCCCCCGCGCCGGACGGCCCAGGCCAGCTCGACCGCGTCGGCCGGCCCCGGCCGGGGGCCGCGCCCGGAGATCATCCGGCCCACCTCGTCGCCGGAGACGCCGGCGCCGTCGGCGCGCAGCCACAGCCAGCCGCCGTCCTCCAGCCGCTGGGCCAGGTCGGCGTCCAGGTCGCTGTCGGCGAGGTCCTCGACGTCGCACAGGACGAGCGGGGCGGTCAGGGAGGCGGTGGCGGCGGTCATGTCGGGAGTCCGTTCCTCGGGGTCGGCCGGGTCCGTCCCGGCACCGACGACTCTCCGGCCGCTCCCGCAGGTACCCGACGAGGGAACCGCACGGTTGCCGCAAGACCTGCACGTCCGCGACGCGCCCGGGCGGACGAGGAGAGTCCCCGGCATCCCGCAGGTGGCGCAGGACGTCTAGGGTGGACGCGTCGGGAAGGCCCTGCGCTATGGCAGGACCCCGATGCACCACCTCAGCTAGGAGCGAGCAATGCCCGAAGGAACTGTCAAGTGGTTCAACGCGGAGAAGGGGTTCGGCTTCGCCACCCCTGACGGCGGCGGACCGGATGTGTTCGTCCACTACTCGGCCATCCAGACCAGCGGGTACCGCTCGCTCGACGAAGGCCAGCGGATCTCGTTCGACATCGAGCAGGGCCAGAAGGGCCCGCAGGCGGCGAACGTCAACCCGCTCTGATCCCACGATCAGCCGCCGGTCACTGACCGGCACCAGCGCCCCCGTCCGGTCCTCCGGGCGGGGGCGCTGTCGTTCCCCGGCTACCGCGCCCGCGGCACGTAGCCGCCGATGAGCGCCGACATGAGCAGCGCACCGGCGTCGGGGCCGACGGCGGCCGCGGCGTCGGCGAACGCCCGCCACCGCTCCCGCTCGACGTCGGTCGGGGCGTTCTCCGCCCGCGCGGTCAGCTGCTCGAGCAGCCGCTCCCACTCCCCCTGCGGCGTCGGCCAGAGCCCGGCCAGCCGGCGGGCCTCGGCCGAGATGCCGGTGAACCGCACGATGTCGCCGGCGTAGTTGGTCAGCGCCTCGACGTACCCCGACGACACCAGCGCCCGCGCGGCGGCGACGACCTCGGGCTTGGCCAGCCCGCTGGCCGGCACGACCTGGCCCAGGTACGGGGCGCCGCCGTACCTCGGTTCGTCCACCAGCCGCGCGATGGCCCGCAGCACCGGGAGGTCGCGGGTGAACCAGACGTCGGGCAGCGGGGTGTCCAGCGAGCTCACCGGCCCAGTCTCCGCCGCACACGGCGCCGCCCCGCCACCCGGGGTCACGGGGTGGCGGGGCGGCGGGGTGCTGCCTCAGTCGCGGGCTCCGGTCAGCTCCGGCCGGCGGGCCAGGATCACGCCGAGGAGGGCGTAGCCGACCAGCAGGTGCGCCGCGCCGGCGAAGCCCGCCGCCGCAGGCACGATCACGTTGAGCGGGACGACGACCGGCGCCCAGCTCTCGGCGACCAGCGGCCAGACGCGCGCGGCCCCCCGCCAGCGGCCGGCGATCGCGATCCGGACGCCGATGGCGGCCATGCCGAGCATCGACAGCGGCCAGAAGGCGTCCAGCAGCAGGAACCACGTGGCGTCGTCGTACTGGCGCAGGAAGATCCACGTGAGCGTGGAGACGATGGCCAGGCCGAGGAGCACGTGCTCGGCGTGGAGGAAAGCGCGGGCCAGCCGGCCGGTGCCGGTGGCGCGGGTGCGCAGCTGGAGAGCCACCAGTGCGACCAGGCCGAGCTGGAACAGCAGCGAGGTCAGGTTGTAGACGGCGTCCCCCCAGCCCGGGTCCGGGTTCGGGCCGAAGACGAGCAGTCCGGCCGCCCACGCCGCGGAGCCGGTGGCCACCGCGATCCCGGTGCGGCGGGCGAACCGGGTGGTGGTGACCGGCGGGGTGGCCGACGTGGTGGCCGCACCCAGGTCGGTGCGGGCGGTGGCGGGGGTGGTGCTGAGCGACATCTCGTCTCCCGGGTGGAGGTGGCGGTGCCCTGCGCACCGACTGGGAGAACCGTCTCGGGGCGCCGTCCCGGGCAGCCAGGGCGTGCCGCCCTCGATCCGGTCCCGGTCGCCGTCCCGGGCGACACGGGACACCTGCCTCGTGACGCGCGGGACGGCGGCAGGCCAGGATCGCCCGCGTGCAGGTAGGAGCTCCGGTCGCAGGGCGGCCCCCCACGGCGCCGGCGCCTCCGTCCGCGCCGCGCCCGGCACCCTCCGGGGAGTCCCCAGCGCCCGGGCTGCGGCTGCTCGGCTGGCTGCTGGTGACCGTCACCGTGGCGGCCGCGGTGGCCGCAACGGTGCTCGACGTGGTCACCCCGGCCGCCGCCCGGGAGGCCGCGGAGGCCACGCCCGGCTGGATCATCGGGCTGCCCGGGGTCGGGCTCGCCGTCCCCGCGGCCCTGCTGCTGCGCCGGGTGCCGCGCAACGCCGTGGCCTGGGTGGTCGGCGGCACCGGCCTGCTGTGGGCCCTGGACGGCGTCGCGCAGTCGTGGCTGACGTTCGCCCTGCAGTCCGACCCGCCGCTGGCCGGGGGGACGGCCGCCTTCTGGTTCGTGAACCGGTTCGGCGCCTGGCTGCTGCTGGGCCTGCCGCTGCTGCTCCTGCTCTACCCGCACGGCCGGCTGCCCTCCGGCCGCTGGCGGGTCGTCGCCGTGCTCAGCCTCGCCTCCACGGCGCTGCTGCCGACGCTGCTGCTGGTGGTCCCGTCGGAGATCGCCGACGCCCGCGCCGGCTCGGAGACCCCGGCGATCTACCGGTCGCTGGACCTCGACCCGACCAGCCTGCCGTTGCCCGAGCCGGTCGTCCTCCCGCTGCTGCAGCTGGCGTTCCCCGCCGCGCTGCTGGGTGTGGTCGTGCCCGTCGCCGCCGTCGTCGTCCGCTACCGGCGGGCCACCGGTGAGGACCGCCGCCGCATGCGCTGGCTGCTGTGGGCGGCCGTGGTCGACCTGCTGGTCATGCTCGCCGCCCTGGTCTTCCCCGGGGACGCGTCCTCCTTCGCGCTGTCGATCGCCGTCACCCTCACCGGCGCGGCGATCGCCGTCGGCGTCCTGCGTCCCCGCGCGGTCGACATCGACCGGCTGCTCGGCGGCACCCTCGTCTACGGCGGGCTCGCCGTCGCCGTCGTCCTGCTCGACCTGGCGGTGGTCGCGGCCGCCGGCGCGCTGCTCGGGGACCGGCTCGGCGACCGGGACGCCGCCCTGCTGGCCCTGCTGGTGGTCACCGGGCTCTACGTGCCGCTGCGCGCCCAGGCCTGGCGGCTGGTCCGCCGCTGGGTGCTCGGGGAGCGGGAGGACCCCTACCGCGTCGTCTCCGGCCTGGCCGAGCGCCTGGAGCGCTCCGACGGCGCGGAGGAGCAGCTGATGGCCGTCGCCGCCGGCATCGCCGAGGCCTTCCGCTCCCCGTACGTGGGCGTGGAGGTCGACCAGCCTGGCGGGCAGCACCTGCTGGCCGAGTCCGGGCGCCGCCCGGCCGCGGTGCGGTCCCTGCCGATCGCCTACCGCGGGGAGGAGGTGGGCCGGCTGCTCCTCCCCCGGGACGGCGTCCGCGCCCACCTGGTCACCCGCGACGAGGGGCTGCTGGCCGACGTCGTCCGGCAGGCCGCCGCGGCCGCCCGCGCCGGTTCGCTCGCCGCCGAGCTGCAGGCCAGCCGCGAGCAGCTGGTCGCCGCGCGGGAGGAGGAGCGCCGGCGGCTGCGCCGCGACCTGCACGACGGGCTGGGCCCCTCGCTCGGTGCGGTGGTGCTGCGCATCGACACCGCGCGCAACCTCGCCGTGTCCCGGCCCGAGGAGGCCGACCGGCTGCTGCGGCAGGCCCGGGACGACGTCTCCGCCGCGCTGGCCGACGTCCGCCGGCTGGTGCACGACCTGCGGCCGCCCGCGCTGGACGACCTCGGCCTGGCCGGGGCGGTGCGCCAGCAGGCCGAGCGGCTGCTGACCCCGCGCGTGGAGGTCACCGTGGACGCCGGGGAGCTCGCCGACCTGCCCGCCGCGGTCGAGGTGGCCGCCTACCGGATCGCCTCGGAGGCGCTGGCCAACGTCGCCCGGCACGCCGCGGCCGGCCGGGTGCGGGTGTCGCTGGCCTGCGACGGCGACGGGGCGCTGGTGGTCGAGGTGGCCGACGACGGCGTCGGCATCGCCCCCGGGGCGCCGGCCGGTGTCGGGCTGGTGTCGCTGCGGGAGCGGGCCGCGGAGCTGGGCGGCCGCTGCTCGGTGGAGTGCCCGCCGTCCGGGGGCACGGTGGTGCGGGCGGTGCTGCCCGCGGACGGGGAGGGAACAGCAT
This sequence comes from Geodermatophilus sp. SYSU D00079, assembly GCF_054050635.1. NCBI lineage: Bacteria > Bacillati > Actinomycetota > Actinomycetes > Geodermatophilales > Geodermatophilaceae > Geodermatophilus > Geodermatophilus sp. SYSU D00079. Next base: position 229,819 of record NZ_JBJGZS010000005.1, read on the forward strand.
GAGCGAGCCCGAGGAGCCGCTGCGGGTGGCGGTGGTGGACGACCACCCGGTCTACCGGGACGGGCTGGCGGTGCTGCTCGGGTCGGTCCCCGGCCTGGTCGTCGTGGGCACCGCCGCCGACGGCGCCGAGGCGGTGGCGCTGGCCCGCGAGGAGCAGCCGGACGTCGTGGTCATGGACGTGCAGATGCCGGTGCTCGACGGGATCGAGGCGACCCGGCGGATCACCACCGAGTCGCCGTCGGTCGGGGTCGTGGTGCTCACCATGAGCGAGGACGACGGCACCGTCTTCGCCGCCGTCCGGGCCGGTGCCCGCGGCTACCTGCTCAAGGGCGCCGACCAGGAGGAGGTGGTGCGGGCGATCACCACGGTGGCCGGCGGCGGGGCGGTGTTCGGGGCCGCCCTCGCCCGGCGGATCGCGGAGTTCTTCACCACCGGGCCGGCCGGCCCGGAGACGGCGTTCCCGCAGCTGACCGCCCGCGAGCGGGAGGTGCTCGACCTGGTCGCGGCCGGCCGGTCCAACGCCCAGATCGCCGCGGCGCTGTACCTGTCGCCGAAGACGGTGCGCAACAACGTGTCCAACGTGCTGGCCAAGCTGCAGGTCACCGACCGGGCGCAGGCGATCGTGCGGGCCCGGGAGGCGGGGCTGGGCCGCTGACCGGCCGGTTCGGCGTCGTACCGTGGACGTCATGACGACGTCCGCGCAGAACCAGCCCAGGGTCACCAAGAGCGACGAGGAGTGGCGGGCGCAGCTGTCGCCGGAGGAGTACGCCGTCCTCCGGCAGGCCGGCACCGAGCGGCCGTGGACCGGTGAGTACGTCGACACGAAGACGACCGGCGTCTACACCTGCCGGGCCTGCGGGGCGGAGCTGTTCCGCTCCGAGACCAAGTTCGACTCGCACTGCGGCTGGCCGTCGTTCTACGAGCCGACGTCGGCCGACAACGTGGTCCTCCGCGAGGACCGCAGCCACGGCATGGTCCGCACCGAGGTGCTGTGCGGCACCTGCCACAGCCACCTGGGGCACGTCTTCGAGGACGCGCCGCAGACCCCGACCGGCGACCGCTACTGCATCAACAGCGTGAGCATCCGGCTGGTCGAGGCCTGAGTGGAGCGTGGGAGTGCAGGTCCCCTGCACTCCCACG